>NZ_MNQY01000060.1:0-12857 GCF_001915675.1 Parabacteroides sp. merdae-related_45_40
GCTTCCGTATTGTTGTCCTTCATTGCTTTTTCCAAAGCGGCAAGCGACATGTGCTCGTCAGACAGCGGAATATAGATTTCCGTACTTGCAGCCCATAGAACGGCGATACGTTCACAGTTGTTGGCTGCCTTGAATTCACGGATATCCTGGCGGAGCTGTTCAACCATGTCCCAACGGGTAGCGGCCTGTTTGATGTGCGTGCCGTTCAGACGTTTTGCCCAGTTATGGTCGAATGCGGCCGGCATCGGTTTGATTGCCTCCAATTCGTCTTTTACGCCGTTCAGGTCTTTTTCTTTCAAGACTTCTGCGTATAGGGCCGCTTCGTATGCATTATCAGGGAAAATATCCCATCCGCCGAAAACGATGTCATTCAGGTCGGTCAGAGGAACAATATCTTTGATCGCTTTTTCTTCTCCGTTTTCTAAACGCATTGTAGCTAACTGTGAGATTGAGCCGATAGGTTTAGCCAATCCTTTACGTGCAGCCAACGTACCTGTAATCATAGTAGTCGCAACTGCACCGCCTACCCCAACAACCAGAATACCAAGTTTTCCTTTGGCTTCTTTAACTTCGATTTTTTCCATGTCAAATTAAGTTCAAAATGATTGGGGCAAAATTAGGTTTTCTGGTTGAGACATAAAAGGCTATATGCTGGCTTAATTGGTCAGAAATACTATAAAATAGGCCTTTTTTACATATTATTGTATTGAAGCCTCTTTTTCAAACTTTTTATGGTTATTAAGGATGTTCTTAGGGAAAAGTCTTTTCTATGTGTTTTTTTTGAATTGTTATGAATTAAATCTTGGTTTCATGGTGCAATATCCATTTTTAATGCTTTTCTTTGTACCCGACAAGCAAAACTGTTTGTGTAGTTCTTTATCTCCGACTTAATATTCATTGCAGAATATGATTTAGCAGACATTGATCTTTCCTAAAAGTTTTATTGTTTCAATTTTTTATTAATTATTTTATATCATTTTTTGTATGAATATTTACATTGGTAACCTGAACTATCGGGTTAGAGAATCAGACTTACAACAGGTTTTGGAAGAGTACGGTACGGTTGAATCAGTTAAATTGATCATTGACCGCGATACTCGTCGTTCTAAAGGCTTTGCTTTTGCAGAACTTCCTAACGAAAACGAAGCAAGAAACGCTATCGAAGAATTAAACGGCGCTGAATACGAAGGTCGCCAGATGGTTGTAAAAGAAGCAACACCGAGACGCTAATAAATAATAGCATCAAAGTATACGAACGGGGATATGGACAAGATTTTGTATCCCCGTTCTTCGTTTATTCCTTTTTAATTGTTACGTTTGTACTTAAATTTGTAATAGATGAAAAGTCTTTTAAATATTTCTTGTTTGCGCATTAGTTTGTGTCTCCTGTTCTGTTTGGCGGGTACTTCATTTATCTACACACTTTATGCCCAGATTCCGGACCGCGTTTTCAAGACGGATTTCCGGATAGATCCGGAAAAGAAAGGGGAACTTTCGGTCGAATTTGATAATCTGAGTTTCTTTAAGGATGATGAGTATACCGGTTCGTTTATGAAAGGCTATACATTGCCGGGACTTTGGTTGCAGGCAAAGGCTGTCTATTATCCGTTGGAAATGCTGAAACTCGAAGCAGGTGTTCATTTGCAACGTTTTTGGGGGGCGAATCGCTATCCGAATATGGCTTATCAGGATATTGCGCATTGGAAAGGTGATCAGTATCAGAAAGGTTTTCATGCACTTCCTTGGTTCCGGGCGCAGGTGGCCTTGTCTGATCATGTGAATATCGTGCTGGGCGATTTGTATGGGGTGGCCAATCATAATCTGATAGAGCCATTGTACAATCCGGAATTGAATATGGTCGCCGATCCGGAGATGGGATTGCAATTGTTGTATAATTCCCGCCGGTTCGATTTGGATGTGTGGGTGAATTGGGAAAGTTTTATCTTCAGGGAAGATATCCATCAGGAGGCTTTTACGGTTGGTTTGTCTACCCGTTTCAAGTTTAACGATCCGGATTCGCGTTTTCATTTTTATGCTCCTTTGCAAGCTTTGGCCCAGCACAGAGGAGGAGAGATCGATACGATCCTGACCAATTCTGTCCAGACATTGATGAACGGTGCTGTCGGAGTTGGGGGAGTGTGGAACACGGGGCATAAGATATTCAAGAGTGTAAATGTGGAACTGGATGCTGCCGGCTATTATCAGCAGGCCGGTAAGTTGTGGCCTTTCGATAACGGCTATGGTGTGTATGCACGTGCATCTGCCGATATTTACGATTTCCGTGTGAAGACTTCCTATTGGAGGTGCCATCAGTTTATTTCCATGTTCGGCAGTCCGTTTTATGGAGCTGTCTCGACATCCGATGAAGGTCTTACCTTCGATGATCCTTCTTGTGTTTACTTTGGCTTAGAGTATTCGCGTGAATTGGCAAAAGGTTTTTCGCTTGGCATTGATTTGGATATCTATGAGCATTTGCCTGTCGTGTTTCGCGGTACGGAGCAGAATGGCTATAAATCATTTGCCAAAACCAGTTTCTCTGCCGGGATTTATCTGAGGGTAACCCCGTCTTTCCTGATAAAGAAATTCTAGTAGTTAACAGTTATTCTGTTTTCTGTTCGGGCGGAACAGGGTGAAAAGCAGGGCTGCAATGATAACCCAATTCGTGACAATCATTGTCGTGAACAGGTCGATTAGCTGCGGTAGCTGCTTTCTTGTGCAGTCGGATAATTCGTTCAGAGAACCGCTGAAGTTTCCATATAATCCCCAAATCATAATCGCTTGTATTATGAGTAAGGCGATAGCCAATCCGGCACAGATATATTTTGTGAAATTATTCATGTTTTTAAAGTATTATCTACAAAAGTATAAAAAATACCATTGTCTTGCATTTTATTAAAGGAGAATGTCTGTAAACAAGCAAAGTTTGTAAAAATATTATTATTTTTGTGGGTGAAATGTTAATTGAATGGTCTTAAATCGCTGGTAGTATGTTCGATATTTCTTTATTGTATGAACTGAAGAAAGGGAATAGAGAAGCCTTTAATGGTGTTTTCCGTTACTATTATCCCCGGATAATGGCTTATACTGCTTCTATGGTTGAGCAAAAAGCAGCGGAGGATATTGTTCAGGATGTTTTTCTGTATGTTTGGGAAAACCGTGAAAAGCTATATGTCAGTGATGGTTTCCATTCTTATCTTTTTCAATCCGCTTATACTCGTTGTCTGGACTATTTCAAGAAAAACCTCTCGATTGAAAAATACCATTCTCATACTTACGAGAAGTATTTGGAAGATTATCAAAATCTATTGAAAGGTGATGATTCTGTTATAGAGGAGCTTTCCGTTAAGGATTTTTATCGCCATTTGTATGAATTACTGGAGCACCTGCCAGCGCAGCGTCGTGAAGTTTTCATCCTTACTTATATAAAAGGGCTGACGGCTAAAGAAGTTGCGGAGCAGACCCAGATGCCGCAACGCACGGTGGAGAGTCATTTGTATTTGGCGCTCCGGTTTTTAAAGGGACATATGTCCAGAAATGATTATTATATGCTTTGTGCCGTTTTTCTTTCGCATGGCACATACGCTTGATAAATTAAGATGAACGAAAAAATCATTTTGGCTCAGTAGTTTTTCGTTGTTGGTCGTTTTGCCTAATATAACAAGGTGAAAATGGAGTTTAATTACGCACTTTTAGTAAAATATTTGATTGGCAGCCTTTCCTCGGAAGAAATGGAGGAAGTGATGAGGTGGCGTGATTTGTCGGCTGAGAATGAAACTGTTTTTTCTGAAGTGTTACGTTTGCGTCTTTCGTGGAATACAGCAAAGTATGCGGATAACGAGCGGATAGATATGGCTTTGAAAAAGGTAAATGTCCGGATTAACCGGGCAAGGCGTTACCGGATTGCCCGGTCTTTGTTGAAATATGCAGCTGTTATCTTGCTGCTTGTTTCGTTTTCAGCTGTCGGATGGAATTATTTTAAGCCGGAAACTTATATGACTATCGCTTTAGGAGATAGTGAAGGCGTAAAAAAAGTAACGCTGGATGATGGTTCGGTAGTTTGGTTAAGGGGAAATTCCGTATTGAAAATACCGCAGTCATTCAGTGCCGTCAACCGGACGGTCTCCTTGCAAGGAGAAGCATTCTTTGACATCGCAAAGAATGCTAATTCACTATTTATCGTTGCTACCGATTATGTGAAAGTAGAGGTACATGGAACTTCTTTTCATGTTAATGTTAACGCTGGAAATAAGTCTGTAGAAACCGTTTTAGTAAGAGGGCGTATCAGCTTGCATGCCTTGAACGGAAAGAAAATCTTAGAAATGAATCCGGGAGAACGTGTTGCCTATTCCTGGGATGAAAATACCTGTTTTACGGATCATGTCGATGTGAATGTCTGTGCTGTATGGCGGTTTAACCAACTGGTTTTTGAGAATACTACACTTCGTGAAATCGCCAATCAATTATCAATCAAATATAATGTAAATGTAAACATCGAGTCGTCGAGGCTGGCTCAACGCAGGTTTCGTTGCGTGATCAATGAAGACGAGCGCTTGCCGGATGTTTTGGAGCAGCTTTGCTATTTGGCGCCGATTACCTATCGAATTGAGAGTTCCGAAATTTATATATCTGAAAAACAAACAAAAAAATGAATGTCTATGGGAAATTGAAATGTAATCTGAGGTAAACAGTTCCGTAATATCGGGGATATTCCTTTGCAGCGGTTAATTAAAAAAATGCTGTCCGGTATGGGAAGTGTTATTGGCGGGTACGGGTGTATCCGGTAAAAAGTTAACTGTTTTTTATAGTACTAACAAAAACGAATCACATGGTATGAATAAAAAAGTATCTATTGCGACATTATCAGCATTTTTAGTCGCAACATCGCCTGCGATGGCGGTAAATGAAGCGAATACTTTGTATGTGAATCTGGAATTGTCTTTGAACAGGACAACTGTAGGTATGATCATACAAAGTATCAGCGAGCAAACGGGCTATGAATTTTCTTATGATGAATCTATTTTAAGTAAAGAAATTTCAAAAGTATCCGTCCGTGTAAAAAATGAACACATCGAAAGTGTTTTAAAGAAAGTCTTTAAGAATACGGATATTTCTTATCGGATAGTCGATAATCGGATTTTCCTACAAGATAACGCAAAGACAGAAAATGTGTCTTTTGCAAGTGTTCAACAAGTCAAGAGAACGATCAGAGGTACGGTTGTCGATAATACCGGTCTTCCTGTTATCGGGGCAAATGTCATAGTGAAAGGAAGTGCTGGTGTTGGTACGGTGACAAATGTCGACGGTGATTTTACATTGGAGGGAATTGAAGACGGTGCGACATTGATGATTTCCTATATTGGTTATGTAGATCAGGAGGTTGCCGTAGCGAAAGGAAAAAACGATTATAAAATCACAATTCACGAAGATACACAGAGTTTGGATGAGGTGGTTGTTGTCGGTTATGGAACACAAACGAAAGTAAACCTGACAGGAGCGGTAAGCACAATTGGTAAAGATGAATTGATCAACCGGCCGGTGACGAATGTATCTTCTGCTCTCCAGGGATTGACTCCGGGGGTTACGATAACATCTGGAACAGGGCAGCCTGGTAGTGACGGGTCAACTATACGTGTTCGTGGAGTCGGAACCTTGAACAATGCTAACCCTTATATTCTGGTGGATGGGATAGAAACTGGAACTTTCGATTCGATCGATCCTAATGATATCGAATCGATTTCGGTTTTGAAAGATGCCGCTTCGGCCGCTATTTATGGTTCTAAAGCTGCCAATGGGGTAATCTTGGTTACGACCAAGCGAGGGAAAGCCGGAAAAGCAACAGTCTCTTATAATGGTAATGTTAGTTTTTCGAATGTATCGACTTTGATTGATCGCTTAAGTTCTTATGATTATGCCCGTCTTTATAATCAGTTATTGACACAGGATGGGGCGTCTCCTCGTTTTACAGACGAAGATCTCCGTTTATTTCAGGATGGAACGGATCCTTATGGGCATCCGAATACAGTTTGGACAGACTATATTTATCGGACCGGTTTTATGCATAAACATAGCCTCAATGTCAGTGGTGGGTCGGAAGATGTGAAATATATGGCTTCTGCAGGTTTCTTAGGGCAGGAAGGCACATTGAGGAATTCGGATCGTCAACAATTTAATTTGCGAACGAATCTGGATATCAAATTGTCGGATAAATTAACCATGAGGACTAACATGGCTTTTATTCATAACGACTATTCCGAACCGAATGCGTCTTATGGAGGCGGTTCTACTCAATTGATACGTCAAGCAGACCGTATAGCTCCTTGGATTCCGTATAAGAAGGAAGATGGTTCTTACGGTTCGATCTCAGATGGAAATCCTGCCGCTTGGGTCGATATTAATAGTCGGAAATATCATTTGTTGCAAAATTTCTCTGGAATACTGGCCTTTGACTATCATATTATAGATGGGCTGACATTCACATTACAAGGTGCTTATGTAACGAATATAAAGGAAACAAAAGATTATCGTAAGGAATGTTGGTATGACGATGTGAATTATCATGGACCTGATCAATTGGGTGAAACGATTTCGAGATGGAGTCGTTATACGTTGGATGCATTGTTGAATTATGACAAGACTTTTAACCAAGATCATCATTTCAAGGCAATGGTTGGTTATAAGATCGAGAAGTATGATTATCGGAATTTATACGCTTTCCGCAAAAGTTTCCCGAATAGTGAAGTGACCGATTTGAACGGTGGCGATTCTTCGACACAAACGAACAGTGGTTATTCCCGTGAACTGGCTTTGTTATCTTATTTCGGACGTCTCAATTATGACTATAAAGGCAAGTATCTTTTGGAAGCCAATTTCCGCGCCGATGCTTCTTCTCGCTTTGCAAAAGGCTATCGTTGGGGATATTTTCCTTCTTTCTCTGCTGGATGGCGCATTTCCGAAGAAGATTTTATGGAAAACACGCATGGCTGGTTGCAGTCACTGAAACTTAGAGGATCTTGGGGGTTGCTCGGAAACCAGGATGCCGTATCGGATGAATATTATCCTTATTTACCTACGTTATATATAGGAAAGAATTTCCCGTTTGGCGGCTCTGTTCATCAAGGTATTACGGTTGTAAGCCATAAGGTGACGACTATTTCCTGGGAAAATTCGACAAACTGGGGAATCGGCTTTGATGCAAATTTCTTGAACGAGTTTATGCTGAGTGTCGAATATTATAATCGTAAGACCTCTGACATCATTATGGATATTCCTGTTTCTGATACGTTTGGTATATCGGGGACGTATCAGGACAATAAAGGCTCTTTACGGAACAGTGGTGTGGAAGCAAGCTTTGCTTGGAATCATTCCTTCAATAAGGATTGGAGAATGGGAATCAATGCGAATTTCTCCTATAATAAGAATGAGTTGTTGGATTTGGCTGGGGTCAATGAGATTATCGATGGCTATATGATTAATCGAATCGGAGAGCCCTATCAATCTTTTTATGTATATGAAGTAGATGGGTTGTTCAAAAGCGACGAGGAGGCTGCCGCTTACGAAAAACAGTATGGCAATCCATGGTCTTTGCCTTTCAAAGGCGGCGATTTTCGGATTAAAGATGCGGATGGAGATGGAAAGTTGACAGATAAAGACCGGGTGGTGAAAGGCACGCAACAGCCTAAAACGACTTTTGGTTTGACACTGAGTGCTGGTTGGAAAAATTTTGACTTGTCGGTATTTATGCAGGGTGTGACTGGAACAAACCGTTATTTCTCAAGAGATGTCGTCGGTTCATTTATCGGGGATACTTCACATCCGAGTACGAATTGGTTGGATGCCTGGACTCCTGAAAATACAAATGCGGAATGGCCGCGTCTGTTCCTAGAGGAAAACTCGATCAGTTCTCCTCAGCGCGTGAATTCATCTTTTTGGTGTATGAACACGAATTACCTGCGTATTAAGAACGTCAATTTCGGTTATACGTTGCCGAAGAGTTGGACGAATAAGTTAGGAATAGCCAATGCAAAGATTTATTATACAGGCGAAAATCTGTTTACATTCGACAGTTTGCCGTTCAATGCAGATCCGGAGTCGCCGTCGGGAAACTTGGATGTTTATCCTATTAGCAGAAGCCATTCATTCGGTATTAATGTAACTTTTTAAATGAATTATATATGAAACTGAAAAATATATTAGGTCTTGCTGTTTGCTTGGTCGGGACAGGTATCTTTACTTCTTGTGATGATTTTTTTGATTTGAATCCGAAAGATCAGTTGACGACAAACACATTCTGGAACACGTCCGAGGATGTCGATGCAGCAGTAACCGCTGCCTACAATTGGTGGGTCAATAACTATGTTGGATCGAAGTTTATCTTCTACGAAGACAGCTATTCGGATATCGGCTTCAATTATACGAATGCTTCTAACATGAGAAACATGGGTAGAGGTAGCGTTTCTCCTACTGCGGCTCCGAATTATTGGAGGCAGTATGAAACGATACGTCGTTGTAATTTCGTAATTGAAAATATCGATTTGGTTCCGGCTTCAGCCATGACAGAAACGGAGAAGAATGATTTTCTGGCGCAAGTACGGGCAATTAGGGGATATAGTCATGCTTATTTGGCAACTTGGTATGGGGATGCTGTTATTATGGATTTTGTACCAGCAACGGCTGACGATGCTAAACTGCCGCGTGAACCGGAAGCAAAGGTGAAGGAGCATGCTATGAACGACTTGATGTGGAGTGCCGAACATATAGCGGAGAAACCGGCAGAAAAAGGACGCATTGCCAAAGGAACGGTCCTCTCGATGATCGCCCGTTTCAATTTGTTGTGGGGCAACTATACGGAGGCATTGGATGCAGCCAATAAAGTAATAGCTCTGAATCAGTATGAATTAGATCCTGATTTTCTGAATATGTTTTCTATGGCCGGACAGAATTCAAAAGAAATTATTTGTACTTATGAACATGTCCAAACGACTTATGCTTATGGTGATGTGATCCGTTTCTATAATAATTCGGATGGTGGCTGGGCTTCTTTTGTGCCGACTCAAAACATGGTTGATATGTTTGAAATGGCAGATGGCAAGTTGATCGATGAAGTTGGTTCCGGTTATGACCCGGTCCATCCGTTTTTCAATCGTGATCCACGATTGAAAAATACGGTTATTTATTCCGGATTGGATTGGGTGGGGCGTAATAATGTACCCCGGGTTTTCAATACGCTCGACAAGACGCTGCCGAACGGCTCTTCGAATAAAGATTATTATACGGCGGCGGATAATGCTTCCCATACCGGTATGTTGTGGGCTAAGTATTTGTATCCCAACCAGGGACAATATTCAGCTGCAATGAATGACGATGCCTTGTGCCCGATTATCTTCCGGTATGCAGAAATATTGTTGACAAAAGCCGAATGTTTGGTCGAACTGAATCAGGATTTGCAGGAAGCTATGAACATCATCGACCGGCTACGTTTGCGCGGAGGTCATATCGCTGTTGACCGTTCTAAATATGATACACAGGCCAAAGTACGTGAACTGGTAAGGAGGGAACGTACGATAGAATTGGCTGGTGAAGGTTTCCGTTTTGAAGATATCGTTCGCTGGGACGAGTATGACCAGAGCGGAGCCAAAACCGGAAAGAAAGTGGCAGAGACTGTTATGCCGGGTGACTTGTATCGTTTGTGTGGTACTGTCGACTATGATGAACCGGATCCGGACCGTCGTGCCGTGATCGATGTGAATGCTTCTCGTGAAGACCGTTTGGTTGAAGTTCGTTATTTTGACAAGAAGCAATTCCATTTGCCTATTATGCAGGCGGAAATGGATGCGAACCCTCAATTGGTTCAGAACGATGGTTATTAATAGATGCAATAAAACTTATTTACAATGAAGTATATTAAAAAATTGATATATGTCCTTTTACTCACAGTTGCCACTCAGGTGGCAACTGCGCAGATAAAGATCCTTTACGGGCCTTATCTGCAGAATGTAAAAGAGAATGAGGCAACTATTGTTTGGGTAGCGGATAAACCGTCTATCGGCTGGGTAGAGTTGGCTCCGAATGACGGAACTCATTATTATGGAGAAGAACGGCCTAAATATTTCGATACGACTAATGGGGTTAAAAATACCTCCTTGCTGCATGCCGTGAAGGTAAAAGCGTTGACTCCCGGAACAACCTATCGTTATCGTATTTATTCTCAGGAAGTGTTGTCGCATGAAGGGATTAATGTCATATACGGACGTGTGGCAGCATCGGATGTATACAGAAAGAATGCTTTGACGTTTACAACGTGCGATCCAAATAAAAAAGAAACCTCTTTTGTCATGATCAATGATATTCACGGACGTGAAAACATCATTACGAAACTGCTGAATAATGCGAACTACAAGGATAAAGACTTGATTATTTTCAATGGGGATATGGTTTCGGAATTTAAGGATGAACAAACAATCTTTAATGGATTCATGAAAGAAAGCATCGATTTGTTCGCTTCGGAGAAACCTATGTATTACGCTCGCGGAAATCATGAAACCCGTGGTGAGTTCGCCACTTCGTTCCAGAAATATTTCTCTCCGAAAGAACCGTTCCTATATTATCTTTTCAGACAAGGACCTGTATGTTTCATAATGTTGGATACGGGGGAAGACAAACCGGATTCCGATATCGAGTACAGCGGTATTACCGATTATGACGGTTATCGTACGGATCAGGTGGAATGGATGAAGGAACTATATAAAAATGAAAATTTCAAGCAGGCTAAATTTAAAGTTGTCATTGCACATATGCCTCCTTCTGCTGACCTCAATATCTGGCATGGACAGAAAGACGTCTTGAAGAAATTCGTACCTATCCTGAATGAACTCGGAGTGGATCTGATGCTATGCGGACATCTCCATCGAAACAAATATGAGGAACCGAGTGCCGGTATCAAATTTCCGGTATTGGTAAATTCAAATAACAGTGTGGTTTCTGTGGAGACTAATGGTGATCAGATGAATCTGGAGGTTCTTGATTTGGATGGTAAAGTCGTTACAAAGAAGTCATATACGGCAAAGTAATCTTCATCATTCAATGCTACACTTCGCATAAGTGCGATTACTCTGACAGAGATCTGGGTAATCGCACTTGTCTCATTTTGCGTAAAAATATAAATAAAAACACACAGAAAACCGACATCTGGCATTTTTGCTCGTATCTCTCTAATAAACATTTAATTAAAGGATGTCGGTTGAACTTTGTAACCGGCATAGAACCGACACCTTTTTATTTCCGGCGGTTTGTCCGGAGTTTCCTCGTTTTCACGGAGCAATTAATACGGAACATGCCGGAAACTAATTCGAAAGTCATAGTAAACTAACTCAAAGCATATAATATATTATTGATATGTAGTACTACCTATTGTCCTTATGTAGTACTACCAATCGACAATAGGTAGTACTACATAAGGACAATAGGTAGTAACTGCTAACGGCTACTTTACTATATGTTTTCATTTAGTTCTTCGGGTGATTTGACTTAGTTTGCGACAGGAAACGAGTTAGTTTGTCCGGTTGCCTGAGATTGAAACTTTTGTTTTTGTTGTAAGTAGCTAGTTATTAATATTTTATTTTCCTGCTGAATGATTATCCATTAGTTGTATGAAAAAAATGCTTTTTTGCTCCGTATTTTTCTGAAGTTGTTCGTTTAGTATAAGTAATAGGAAATAAAAATGGATTTTGATTATAGACTTTTAGCAAAATATTTGACAGGCATGCTTTCTCCTGAAGAAATGAAACAGGTAGAAGAATGGCGTGAATTATCAATTGATAATGAGGAGGTTTTCTCTGAATTGATGAAACTTCGCGTTTCGTGGAAGTTCACTCAATATAATACGTCTGAGCATATCGAAAAGGCATTGAATGGATTGAATGCCAAGATAAATAGTAGAAGGCGATTTCAAATACTTCGCTCTGTGATGAGATATGCAGCCGTAATCTTGTTATTTGTCTCTTTTTCTTATGTGGGATGGGGCTATCTGAAACCGGACAATTGTGTAACGATCAGGGTGGAACAAGGGGAAGATGTGAAAAAAATCGTGCTTGCGGATGGATCGGCTGTTTGGTTAAAGGAGGGGTCTTCTTTGAGGATACCTGAGGTTTTTGCCGAAAATAACCGAAAGCTCTCCTTGCAAGGAGAAGCATTCTTTGACGTTGCAAAGAATGCTCAGTACCCACTATATGTTTCGACCAATTATGTGAATATTAAGGTTCTTGGAACCGCTTTCAATGTAAAAACAGACGAGAAACACCAAAACGTAGAAACCGTTTTAGCAAGAGGTAAAGTTGCTTTACTCGATAAGCAGTGGAACCCCATTTTAGATATGTCACCGGGAGAAAAGGTGACATATGACAACAATAAGAACGAATATGCCACAGAGGTTGTGGATGTGAATGTATGTACGGCGTGGCGACTGAACCAGTTTGTCTTCGAAAATGTCACGTTGAGGGAAATAGTTAACCAACTCTCCGTAAAATTTAATGTAAACATAAATTTAGAATCAACGAAGCTTGCCCAGCGTAAGTTCCGATGTGTGATCAATGAGGATGAAAGCTTGCCTGACATCTTGAAACTCTTGAAATATTTAGCTCCCATCCAATATCGGATAGAGGGGAAAGAAATCTTTATATATGAATAATAAAAAATGAATGCCTATGATGAAATGACAGATTAGAAAAGTAACACACACAACAAAAGAAAACTATAAACTTAAAAACTTAGTACTAACATTATTGAATCACATGTATGATTAAAAATGCATCAATTGCTACATTAGCAATGTTTTTGTCAGCTGCATCGCCCGCTATGGCGAC
>NZ_MNQY01000046.1:0-217056 GCF_001915675.1 Parabacteroides sp. merdae-related_45_40
TTTCAACCCCGTGAAGTTTTTCAGGAGAAGGTTCTCTAAGATGTGAAGTACCTTAGAAAATAACAGTAAAATCTGTGAAGTAAATTTAGGCATAGTCAGTATGTCGTTTGCGGATTTCAACCCGGATTTATGAAGTTAACTTACTTGGTCATTTAAGTTAGCTTACTTTGCCAATGAAGTTAACTTACTTTGCCGTTGAAGCTAACTTACATTTGAAATGTTAGTTAACTGGTAACTTTCTACCTAAAAAAGCCATTTGGCAATGTACCTAATCTTTTTTGCGCTATAAAAGTATTTTGTTTGTGTTTTTTAGTATCTTTGCCAGATGTTTAAGGATAAAACGATGTTTCCCATATAGTTAAATACTGTGCTTTTTGATGAGATTAGAAGATCTAAATGAATATTATGATAATCTCTGCGATACTTTTGACCGTGGAGAGATGGATTTTGTTATGAACCATGACCGTGCTCATAATGCTGTTATTGAATGCTTTATGCTTAATAAATCAAATGTGATTAATATGTATTGTGGCGAAATGTCTGTTTTCCGTGAGGGATTCTACAATCATATCAATCAAGATAGTAATTATGATCTCAAGGAAGGAGAGACTGCATTAGGAGATGAGATCAAGAAAAAGGTTATTAAGTCTTTGAGAGAGTTCATAAACCGTCCCAATGTATCCTTGAATATTTATTTTGAAAGGTTTGATCGTAAGTTCTTGAGAGATTTAATCGATCTTCGTGTTTTTAGTGATGGAGTAAGTTCCGAGAAGATACGTCTTTTTAAATTGGAAGATAATTTATTCTTGAAAAGCGATATGGCGCATGTCTCATATACGGATACCAACATTGTTAGAATGGAAAGAAATCCGCAGACGCACGAAGCTACATGTGCGATAAATCCACCTGAAGAGATTTTGAGCAAGGTAAAAGCTACTTTTAAGTCGATGTCGTTGGTAGGTGAGGAGATCAAGTTGAATTAGTAGAAGGTTGGTATGCTGTTTCTTGGAGGAAGCCAGACATTTATTGGTATATTGGCATCATTGATTGTATTATGTGTCATTTTGGACAAAAGTAATTTTATACATAGTATTCTTGATGAGATAGGAAAACGTATTGATGAAGAGATCAAATCTTTGGATAAAGCAGTGGGGTTCGATGTGATCAACGATGTGCCGGCAAACTCTGATTATAAACTATTGCAGCGCTATATAAATGAATTGCGTGTAGAGGCGAAAACAAGACCAGAATGCAAGCAGTTGCTAATTAGTGCTATGGCTATGGATATGAAACTTCAAGCTACGTTCGATCAACTTAAATCCGGATATTCCTCTAAATTCTTGAAGCCAGCTCATGACTTGATAGAGAAAATTCAAAGGTCAAAAGAACAGGTTATAGCTCCGTTATATGCGCTTTTGTTCTGCTTAACAGTTTTTATTTGTGATGAGATTGTTGTGGGAGTTGCGGGAACGAGCGATTTTGTTGTTTCCTTTTTGACTATCTTTGTGGCTTTCTCGGGTATTTTCTGGTTGATGATGTGGAAGATTTTCTTTAGAGATATACGGATAGAGACTGAAGAAGGTTCTTCTCAAAAAACGAAAGTGTTTGTTTCTAGGTGGATAAGGTGGAAATGGATGTGTTTCGCATTTCCTATGTTTTATGCGACTTGTTTGTTCTTGTCAACTTTTATCCCTATTATCTGGGCTAAATGTTTAATATCATTCACTATAGGAATACCTATATGTGTAATGGCATGGTTAAAAGCTAAGAGCCATTATGAGTTTGGCTTCTATACTTATGAATATGTTTTCAAACACTTTGGGGGATTGTTTCTTATATCATTTCTTTTTGCTGTGGTAACGACCGGTGGGTGTGCGCTATCAGATGATGTATCTTCTGTTTGTTTTACCTATGAGGATTTTGTTGCGCTTAAAATCACTGTGATTTTGTTTGTCTTGATCAGCGGTCTGTTGTTCCCGTTTCTTATGCCTTATTATGGTTTTAAGCGTGTCTTGAACATTGTAAAAGATGAGGTGAAAAGCAGCAAACAATCTATGGAAAGAGAGCTTAGTAGTATAAAGGAAGAGTTAAAAGAGTTTTGTAAGGTCATTCCGTAGACTTTAGGGTAGTAGTCTTCGTACTGTTTAATGGATTGCCATCTTGATTTTTTTCTTAATAATCAATTATAATTAAAGAATATATCATATATTTGCCTAGCTAGTAATTAAGACAGAAAAGCAAAAGGTAAAAGCGTAGGTTTTTATCTACTTATTCTTTCTTTGTTGGTAGTAAAACAATGATAAAATAGAAAACGTATGGATTATTATAGACTAAAATATTTTTAAATACGTATATTTGCGACAATAAAAGGCTTTTAAGTTAGAAGCCTTGTGTTGCGTGCGATATTTGTGCGAGTTGACAGAATCCGCTAAATTTTTCAACTTTAGAGAAGCGCAAAGAAGGCCCCGCAACCCTTTACCGAATATACGTGTTATCTATGCTGTTAAAGTATGGATAAGATTATTGTATATAGATAAAGGGGGCGTGCGGCTGACTTTACTCTAATGTGGGTTTTTAGCGGAACCTTTGTCAACGTAATGTTCAGCCAATCGCCCTTTCTTTATTTTATAATGAAAGGCCAGCTCTTCAATATAACGCCAAATAACGCCCTTTTTAAAGATAAATAGTATAAGTTTTACTTTAATCAAATAGTTATGCCTGAGTTTATTACTATTGGAGAAGCCGCTCGTATCACCGGCTTTCCATCTGAAGAAATCCAGCAATGGGCGATATCTAAAAAAATAGCATCTTACGTCGTGAAGCAAGGTGTTCGCCTAGTCGATCTGACCAATTTGCGTGAATTCATTTCCCATATCGAGCGTATGGGAATACAAAAGCTATACCTGCAACTTATCATCCAAGACAAGGAAGAAGAGATAAACGAGATCATCTCCCAATTCGATGATTACCTTTTCTGCCTGCGATCCCTTAAAAACATCTCTCCCCTACTTAAACTCATTATCGCCGAACTATCAACATTCATACACGACAAGAAAGACCGACTTATCTTTACGGAAATAACTTCCGGAGCCAAGATAGAAGACGTAGCCAAACGTTGTGGTATATCCTACGACGGAATCTGTCGCCGATATAAGGTCATATCGCTCCGCTTGCAAGAAAACATGGGCTTCCTGACCGAATACAAGAAAACAATCACGAACCAAGACCTTGAGATAGAACGTCTGTGGATAGAGAACAGGAACATGGAATACGAATTGAGAAGATTATATAAAAAGGCGCTCCAAAACGGTCTATGTATCGAATCTCCCCGATCACTTACCCCCGTTCCCTTAAATGCCGCGAAACGGATATGCCAACCCATT
The DNA here is from genome assembly GCF_001915675.1 of Parabacteroides sp. merdae-related_45_40. Taxonomy (NCBI): domain Bacteria; kingdom Pseudomonadati; phylum Bacteroidota; class Bacteroidia; order Bacteroidales; family Tannerellaceae; genus Parabacteroides; species Parabacteroides sp. merdae-related_45_40. The sequence continues at coordinate 3,384 of NZ_MNQY01000046.1, forward strand.
ACCCGTCTCACCTTAGCGCCCTATATCCGTAAATGCCTTACAACCTTGAAAATAGAAACCATAGAAGATATTCTACGTTACGCCCTCAAAAACGGACTCGACTCTTTATTAGACCTTCCCGGCTTTGGCGCTCTTGGTTTGGCCCAACTGAAATTCCAACTCGAAAAGCATAAGATAATCGATAAAACCGGGCATTCCGACCTTTATCAATATATCATTTGCGAAGCGGATAATTAGTGAGGACATTCTTTGTCCTCAAGTAGAATTTAACTAGATTTCAAGGATACTCATACTGTATTTACATTTTTTTGTATATTTGCGATATGTAATGATGTTTGTTTATATTTGAATCTTCACTTGTAACCTTGTTCTAGGTTCTGATGAAACTACGTTGATTTGAATAGAGGATAAAGGTGATAAGAGATAGAAAATCAGTGAGTAACTAAATGGTAGAATAACCAATAGCAGTATAGATCTAAATAAAAATAGATATAGATGATTGTTATTTAGGGACTTACATTAGATAAAAGACGTAGTTTCATCAGAACTAAAGTATATGAACTGCGAATAAGCAGAATGGAGATAAGTTGGTATGGCGGGGGTATATAATATATATGTGATATGAAAATGGATGGAAATTTGCTTATAGATCTGAAGAATGGAGATGAAAAGGCTTTTGAAACTCTATTTTGGGAATATAATCAGCATGTATATCATTTTGTTTATTCGTTGCTATATGATAAATCTATGGCGGTGGATTTGACCCAAAACGTTTTTCTTAAAATCTGGGAGAAGCATGAGACTATAGATCCGGAACAAAACTTTGATGCCTATCTATTCACCATAGCCCGTAACTTGGTTTATAAAGAGACAGAAAACCGGTTACTCTCTGAAAAACTGACGGAAAGCCTACAACGACAGCTATCAGATGTCGATTCGCTTATGGAAGAACGAATCGACGCAGAGTCTTTACGGGAATATATTAATAGCTTGATAGAAGAATTACCGCCATCACGTCGGGAGATATTCCGTTTGAGCCGTCATGAACATTTATCATATAGAGAAATAGCGGAACGCCTCTCTATCTCAGAAAAGACTGTGGAGACACAGTTGAGTAGGGCTTTGCGTTTTTTGCGAGATCGACTTTCTTCTGATGGCTTTCTTTGCCTTATAACACTCTTTTTATAGTTAATAAGCATTAAATATCTTGTGGTTTGTAGGGGCAGATAGTTTTTATCGGATATACGTATTATATTATATGATGAACAAACGTATATACATTTACATAAAATGAAACCTTTAGATCTAATCATATTACTATTAACAATTTTCCTATCAGCTTGTCAAGATAAGCAAAAGGAAATAATAACATTGTTGGTTAAAGAATGGCAGGGTAAGCAGATTCTATTTCCGGAAAATATGGTCTTTACCAGATTTGCATCTGATACAACTAATTTCGTAATCCCGACTTCGGATTACAAAGTCTTGGTTTTTGTAGACTCAATTGGTTGTACGAGTTGTAAATTGCAATTATCCCGTTGGAAAGAATTTATCCGATATACAGATTCTATCAGTCAGAAGAATATCCCTTTCTTATTTTTTTTTCAGTTTGATGATCAGTGGGAGATACATTCTTTATTAATAAGAGAGAATTTTGACAAGCCGATTTGCTTGGATCGATCAGACAGTCTAAATCAGCTCAATCATTTTCCAAAAGATATTCGGTTTCAAGTATTTTTATTAGACAAGAATAATAAAGTGGTAGTGATAGGTAATCCTGTCCATAACCCGAACGTAAAAGAATTATATTTGGAAGAAATAAGTAGGAAACAACCTGTTGCACCAATTCAGACAACCGTAAAAGTGGAAAAGGAATCACTCTTACTAGAAACTATTCCTTTAGGGAAGAGTAAAGACACTTTGTCTACGCTTGTCAATACAGGAGACCAACCTTTAGTTATTATAGATGTAACTACCACTTGTGGATGTGCTCAAACTTTGTTTGATAAACATCCAGTTCAGCCCGGTGAATCTCTTCATATTAAAGTGGGAGTGACACCTGAAAATAAGGGACTCTTTGATGAGACAATCACGGTAAAATGTAATACAAATCAATTAATTAAACTCAATATACGGGGAAATACGATTTGATAAAGTCAAATTATAAAAGGGAAACTTGCCTGATATATTAGAAGCTATCACAGCAAGTTATTCGCTCCAAAATATTATCAGAAAGGAGGTGATGTGAAAGTCTAAAATTTATTTAAATGTAAAAAAAGATACAGAGGATATCTTATTCTAACTAAAGAGGATTAGGCAAAATATAAAGATCTTATAAATAATTATATTATGAGCGTTATGAAGAAATTAAGAATTATTCTTATTGTTATTGTTTTCTGTTTGGTGATGATTAATATTCTAAAAAATAATATTGATCCTTCTTTGTCTGGATTAGCGTTAAGCAATATAGAAGCTCTTGCGGGTGAAGAATGTACTACTCATTGGAGTTGCTGGTTGAACTTAGATACAAGAGCTTGTTGTAATAGTGGGTCTATCGGTTGTACTCCATGTGATTAATTTTATGGTTCTATAACGTTTTTGTAGTGAAATATGTAATAAAATAACTTTGTTTTTATCTATATAATTCGTTGTAGAACCTAATTATTACGATTGAAACTTATCTCAAATACTTATAAAATGAAAAGATATTATTTGCTAATAATATTATCAAGCTTAATTGCTCTTTTGTCTTGTGAAAAAATAAATTATATGTATTACTTGGAAAAGGATAGTAATATGACATTTGATTTGAATTATGATGTAGAACCATATATTAAAGCTCTATTTCCTTATACAGATAAAGATGGACATCAATATATTAGTTTTCAAAATGGTTTCAAAAATCAGATTGTTTTTTATGATATACAGACAAAAGAAATGGCCTTCAAAATAGATCTTGATATAGAGGGAGATAATGGAGTTGGTTTTTTCTTAGGGTATTATATTGACAGTCTAGATAGTATTTATCTGACGAGTTTACAGCTCCCGGAAATATATAGTGTAAATAAAGAGGGGAAAATAAATAAAAAAATTTATTATGGAAAATCAAAAGATGGAAATGTTTTAAACGCATGTAACTCTTTGTCGTTTAGTTATCACCCTATACTTAAATTTAATAATAATCTTTTTGTATTGTCGGAGTGTAATCGATGGAAATATCCCAACCCTGTATCTGCAATGATTGATCTAAATACAGGGAATGTACAAGAACTTCCATTTGAATATCCCCGATTTAGTGGTGCAGATAATAAAAAAAAGAATGCTGGTGTAGAATTGTATTTTAGTAGATGTTTTAATGGTGATAAATTTATCTATTCTTTTTTCTATGAAGAAGATATATTTATAACTTCTATAGATCACAATATTGTTGAAAGAGTGAATGTAAAAAGTAATTATATTGATAGGGTTGTGATGCCGAATGATTATAATGGAACATTAAAATCTATGTGTGAAAATCCAAATTATGGTAACTTATTATATGATAAATACCGTGATGTGTATTATAGAGTTTGCTATTTGAAAACAGAGATAGATAATAGAGAAAACTATATGGAATTGTGGGATTTTGGAAGAAAGATATTTTCTATTATAATTCTAGATAAAAACTTTAATATAATAGGTGAGACTGTTTTTCCTGAATATACATATAATCCAAATCTGATGTATATTGATGAAAAAGGATTGTATATTTCTGAAAATCATTATAAAAATCCAAATTATGATGATGATAAACTGATATTTAGACTATTTAGGCTATGTAAAAGCAAAGAGAAGTATAATGATTCAGCTGTTTGAAAAGAATAATATGAAGAAATATATATTAATTATAATTTTTATTTTTATACACTTTGCCTCTTGTCAACAGAACGAAATAGATCCCAAAGAGTACTTTCTACAAGTCGTTAATATAAAAGCAAATCAACTCAATGCGGATACTTATAAGTTAAGTTCGTTTGGGAGGATGATGCTATTTGAGAGTGAGAAATGTCTAATCAAAGAGAATTATTTAGGTGATTCTCTTTTGGATAAAATATATTATACAAAAGACAGTATTCTATCTTTTTCCCAAACAGGAGAAGGCCCAGATGAAAACATCATGCCTCGTTTGATGCAAAAGAAAGATAAATCAAATGTGATTATATTGGATATACAAAAGAAACAAATTATAACCAAAAGTTTATCTAAAAGTATTTCTTCTATTGTGAATTTGGAATATATGTTTCTCTCTGCTATTCAAACAAAGCATGGGTATGTCGTTTCTGGACTCCTTGATAAAGAGGAAACAAATACTAAGAGATATGCTTTGTTTGATTGTGCAGGTAAATATGTGAAGTCTTTTGGCGATTTTCCAAATGATGGGAACGATAGTGGAGGTAAAAGTAAAACATTTGCCTATCAAGGCTATATGGTTTATAATTCAGTATTAGATAGATTGGCTACGGTTGCGGCCTCTGGCGCTATCTTTGAACTATATCAGATAGATACGATTCCAATGCTCATAAAACGTTATCACGATATTTATCCTATATACATTGATGATAGTAGATCTGGCAGGAACGGCATAAAGCATGGCAAAGAGAATGTAATCGGTTATACGGATATATATGCGACTGATCGTTATATTTATACTTTATATTCAGGGAAAAAGTTGAATCAGCATACTAATACAAGAATGTTAGATACTATGTTAAGTAATGACATTTTAGTATATGATTGGAGTGGAAAATGTATTTGTCGATTAGTTACTGATATAAAACTATTCAATATTTGTGTGACAAACGATGATAAAGAACTAATAGCCTTGGGCTGGGATGATGATTATCATCTGTATTCTTTTGATCTATCAAAGGTTACATTTACATGGTAGTAAAAAAGCATTTTAGCTATGATAGTAAGATACTTTTTTTTCTTTATTATTTTAACTTTTTATGCTTGTTCTTCGAATGAAAATGTTCTATTGGAATTAGCGTTGGATAACTCCGGAGAAAATAGATCGGAGTTAGAAGCTGTTCTAGATCATTATAAGGATAATCAGAAGAAACAGGAAGCTGCCCGCTTTCTAATAAGTAATATGATAGGGAAGCAAGTATTAGATAGTAACTCGGTGAAAGGAAACCATGTGTATTTCGATGCTTTCGCTAATTATAGAGAGACATACGGTTCCTTTTTATATGATATCCAATACGCTATATATGATAGTATAAACAAATTGTATTCTTATACAAAAGTAAATCCTCGCTTTTTATCTGATTTGAAAGAATTGTCTTCTGATTATCTTATACATCATATAGATCAGTGTTTTCAAAATAAAGAGCGATATCCTTGGTGTAAGAATATGGACTGGGATATTTTCTTTGATTATGTACTCCCTTACACTACAGATAATTGTCATTGGGAACATGCTGGGAGTTATTTTGATCGAAAATATGCTTCACTACGAGATTCTATGTATATGTGTTCGTATGAAGAAATTGGTAAAGCTATATCGGATGAGGTAGAGCAGGGCTTTCTCAATGAATGGATAATCTTTACCGGTAAATATCAAGGATTGCGCCCTATGACTTTCCAAAATATAGTAGCCACTCAAATGGGAACTTGTTTAGAAAAGTCTACATATAAAATTGCTGCATTGAGGGCGAATGGTATACCTGCTGCATTAAATATGGTTCCCTGTTGGGGAAATTCACAATATCCTCATTCATGGGTCGAGATTATAGGGAGTAAGCAATTCGGCATGATATATGATAATACACAAAGACCTTTCCTTACTAAGGATGACATTAAGATAGACGGGATGTTTTGGAGAGATGTCTATCAATCTAAAATTGATATGTTTCCGTCGACTATTACTATTCAATATTGTAGGACTGCTCCTAAAGTCTATAGGTATAACTATCGGATACAACCCCACTCGCTCGCTATCTTGTCTAAAGAAGAAATACCTCCTTTATTCAAAAATCCGGGGATTCAAGATATCACGGACCAGTATGTCGTATGCGAAGATATAGAGGTACCACTTTGGAATGAGAAACATCCCAAAGAATATGTCTATTTATGTTGCTATGATATTATTGGTTGGAATCCAGTGTGTTGGGGGCGACCGGAAGGTTCCAAGGTACGTTTTCCTAAAATGGGGGTTAACATGCTCTATCTTCCCGCTTATTATAATGATGGAGAGATACGACCTGCTGGAGATGCGTTTATTCTGACTCGTGAAGGTAAATTACGTAAGTTATTACCAGATTTTGAAAAAGCGGAAAGTTCTGCTACATTCTATTCAAAAGTTCCATATAGAATGAATACGGCGCTTCAAGCCGCAGGAACGATAGGAACCCGCTTTTATGTTTGTAACAAGAAAGATCTTTCGGATCGTTCTTTGATATATTCTATTGAAAATCCTCCCTTTTATGTGGATAGTTTCCGTATATCTGTTTCCCAAAAATATCGTTATTTGATCTGTGATTTTCAAGAAACACAGCCATTGGGCTATTTTTACGCTATAGCGGAAATAAAAGTATTTGGAGGCGATGGCCAGCAGTTTTCCGGAGAGTGGGGTGGAAATGAAGGGATTAAAGGACATGGTCTCGATTTGGTGACAGATCAGGACCGAGTGTCTTATTATCAACCAGATCAATTTCAAAAAGATCAATTTGTTGTTCTAGATCTAGGCGAACCTAAACAGATAGCGAAGGTGGAATTTTATCCGAGGAATGATGATAATAAGATCGTAACGGGAGAATTATATGAACTCTTCTATTGGGACAAAAAGTGGATATCATTAGGTAAACAGTATGCCGAAGACAATAAATTAATTTATCAAAATATTCCACGGGAATCTATTTTTCGTATTCATAACCATACACGAGGAAAAGAACATCGCCCGTTTACTTATGAAGGCGGAAAACAAGTGTGGTATTAATTTGTGTTAAATCAAGGCTTTCTTGATTTTTCCGTGTAAGGGTAAAGTTCTTTTTCGGGATATACTTATTACACGATGAGAAAAATGCATACACATATCGAATTATTGGATCGCTTCATGAGTGGTAAGACTTCACCGGAAGAAGAGCGAACTCTTTTGGCGTGGTTTAGAGATCCCGATCATAAGGAAGAGATCATGGCTTTTTATAAGTCTAGATGGGAAGAATCTTCCGGGAAAAAGCTTCCTCCTAAGCTACAAGGACAGATGTTTTGTGAGATTAAAAAGCGGATGAGACAAGAGAAAAAAACTCTGGAGATAAAGAAGAAACCGCATACCTTATGGAAGTGGCTTTCTTATGCGGCGGTGGCTTTAATATGTATAGGCCTTGGAATTGGCTCCCATTGGTATAATATGAGACAGGTCCCACCACCTGATCCATTGGATTATGTGGTGTTGGCAGATAATGGGCAACGTGCTAGCGTGGTTCTTCCTGATGGGACGAAAGTATGGTTAAATTCGCATACTAAACTTAATTATAAGAGTGATTATGGCGTGAAAGAAAGATCAGTTTCTTTATCTGGTGAGGCTTATTTTGAAGTTTCGAAAGATACATTGCGCCGTTTCTTGGTAAATGCGGGGGATATGGAAGTCGAGGCGCTAGGCACAGCTTTTAATGTGAAGGCGTATGAGGAAGATGACGAGGTGGTTACGACCTTGTTTGAAGGCAGTGTACGAACAGCGGTTGGAAAAGAGTTTGTGATTCTGTCTCCGGATGAGAGTGCGGTTTTTAATAAGTCTAGTCATATATTATCTGTTAATCACCCGACAAATGCTTCTTATGCCCGTCTTTGGCGTACGAATGAACTGGCCTTCTCTGGCGAGTCGTTGGAGGAGATCGTGGTATTGTTGAATCGAATGTATAATGTTGAAGTTCGTTTTTTGTCCAATAAGATTAAAGGCTACAGTTTCTCGGGGGTGATCCGGAATAATAGTCTGGATAATGTATTTGAAATAATAAGCCTTACGGCTCCGATTACGTATGTGTCGGTAGGTGATACTATTTATTTAAATGAGAAATAGAAAGTTGAGTGTTAACCTAATAAAGAAGAAGCCTATGAGATGAGCTAGATGATTGTAGTAAAAAAAGAAGAAAGGCAAGGCCCTTCTTCCTCTTAAGCAAAATCACTTGTATATAATATCTTCAAGGAAATAACTAGCCGGTTATAAATAAGATAGAATATGTAAATGATTTGCTTGTAAAGTTACCTGTTTAAAATCTATGTATTATTAAAAAATTTTTAAAAATGAGTAATTTCAAGCACTCTTTTTTCCGGACACTTTTGTATGCCCAATTATTGTCGGGCTTTTCCGGAGTTGCGATTGCCGCCCAGATATCGTTGTCGGTAAAGGATAGACCGATGCGGGAGGTTATTAAAGAATTAGAGGAAACGACTGAATATCGTTTTTTCTATAATGATGGGATCAAAGGTCTGAATTCTCCGATCTCTGTTGACGTGGAAGATGCGGATATTAATGCTGTAATGGATGCGATAGCAAAGCAAGCGAATGTGGCTTATGTATTGAAATCGGGTCATCAGATCGTTTTATCATCGGTAAAAACTGTTCAGCAACAAGGTAATAAGAAAGTTACCGGTACGATTACAGACCCGAAAGGGGAACCAATCATCGGGGCGAATGTGGTCGTGAAAGGATCTACCAATGGTACCATCACGGATATAGATGGTCATTTCTCTATTGAGGTAACTCCGAATGCGATACTTCAGGTTTCTTATATTGGTTATGTGGCTCAAGATGTTCCGGTAGGCAATAAAGATAATTTGGTTATATCTATTCATGAGGACACGCAGAAGCTGGATGAGGTAGTCGTGGTGGGTTATGGTTCCCAGAAAAAAGTGAATTTGACTGGTGCGGTAGAGCAAGTGACTAGTGATGTATTCGAGGGGCGTCCTACGGCTAACGCTACTCAGATGTTAGAAGGAGTTGTCCCGAACTTGAATATTTCCTTGTCTGATGGTAAACCGGGGCGTACGGCGGATTTTAACGTACGTGGTGCCGGTTCTATCAATGGGGGTAGTGCTTTGGTGTTGATTGATGGTGTGGAAGGAGACCCTTCTATGTTAAATCCGAATGATATTGAGAGTATTTCCGTATTGAAGGATGCTGCCGCTTCCGCTATTTATGGCGCACGTGCTCCATTTGGCGTGGTTTTGATCACGACGAAGAACGCTACGGAAGGTAAGCCGAAGGTGACATGGTCTTCTAGCTATTCATTACAATCACCACAGAATGTGCCGGATGTAGTTTCCGATGGTTATATTTGGGCAAAGCATTTTTATGACGCTTATTTTAATTACAATCAAGCGAATCCTTCTGGTATCAACAAGACACAGCAATTTTCCGTGGCTTGGCTGGACGAGTATAAGCGCCGTCATGAGACGGGCGATTTCGGGACGGTGATCTCTGATGGCTCTATCGGTACAAAAGGCCGTTATGTATATTATCCGGAAGGAACCGACTATTATGATCTGATGTATAAGAAGAGTGTCTTTGCGCAGAATCAAAATCTTTCCATCTCGGGTTCCGACGGGAAGTTTGATTATTATTTGTCAGGACGTTTCTATAGTTACGATGGACTTTTCGATAGCGATGAGCAAACGGATAAGTTCAAGACCTATAATATGCGCTTCAAAGGAGGTTATCAGTTAACTCCTTGGTTGAAGATCAACAATAACTTTGAGTTTTCCCATAATAAATACTACAATCCGATTACCTATTCGGAAGGTTCTGGTGTGGTATGGAGAAATATCGCGGACGAGGGACACCCGTCATCGCCACTGTTCAACCCTGATGGTACGATGACTTATTCTGCCGTCTATACCGTAGGCGATTTGCTTTATGGACGTAGCGGTATTACGACAAAGAACTCCAACTTAAAGAATACTACGACATTCAATGCGAAGTTCTTGGGTGACCGTTTGCGTGTGAATGGTGATTTTACTTATCAACAGAAGACGCAAGAGAAGACTAAGAAACAGGTGCGTTCGCCATATGCGCGGTCGGCCGATGCGAATGGCGAAAGTAAGATCGAATATATCACGGGTACTTACTCCAACTTGGCGGAGACAACTGATCATACGAACTATCTAGCAACGAACCTTTTTGCGGAGTTTGAGGAAACCTTTGCCGAGAAACATTATTTTAAGGCTATGGCTGGATGGAATTACGAGAAATCTAGCTTCAAACGTATCTATGCTTATAATGATGACCTGTTGACGGATGACGTGGACAACATGAATCTGGTGATGGGTACTGATAACCGGAGCATTACCTCACAATGGAAGGCTTATCAGTTTGGTGGCGCTTTCTTCCGTTTGAATTATGCCTTTGACGATCGCTACCTATTGGAGGTAAACGGACGTTACGATGGTTCCTCCCGCTTCCCGAGTGATGAGCGTTGGGCTTTCTTCCCCTCGGCTTCCGTGGGTTGGCGAATCTCGCAAGAACCTTGGTGGAATGTTAAGTCCGAACATATCTCTAACGCTAAGGTCCGGTTTTCTTGGGGCTCTTTGGGCAATGCGGCCGGATTGAGTAATTATCAGTATATCCAGACATTGGGTATCAGCAAGTCTGATTATATTCTTGACGGTTTGCGGCAGAATTATATGTCATCTCCGGCGGCTCTTCCCGGCAACTTGACGTGGGAAACCGCCACGACGTATGATATCGGAGTGGATTTGGGATTCTTCGACAATCGTTTGACCGTGAGCGGAGATTATTATATCCGTAAAACAACCGACATGATCGTGAATGGCCCGACCGTACCGGATGTGTTCGGTGCTTCCTCGCCGAAAGGTAATTATGCGGATATGTCTACCTATGGTTATGAGTTGTCTTTGGAATGGAAAGATGGATTTGATTTAGCTGGTAAGCGGTTTAATTATAGTATCAAGGGAACATTGGCGGATTACTATTCAGTGATCGACAAGTTTAATAACGCGAATATGTCATTGAGCGAGTACGCAAATCAGTCGCTCGACAAGAATTATTACGAGGGAATGCGTATCGGTGAGATTTGGGGGTTTGTATCCAATGGCTTGTGGCAGGATCAAGCTGGCATCGATGCGGCTGAGGCCGCTGCGAAAGCTGCGGGGCAATCCTATTATAACCCACTTATGCAAACATCGAAAACCTATAAGTTGTATCCGGGCGATATTAAGTTCGAAGACTTGAATGGCAACGGCTATATTGACCGCGGACAGAATACGGTAGATGATCCGGGCGACCGTAAGATCATTGGTAACGAGGAGCCTCGTTATATTTATAGTTTTACGCTCTCTGCCGATTGGAACAATATCTGGGTAAGTGCTTTCTTCCAAGGGGTGGGTAAGCAAGATTGGTATCCGTCTAATGAAGCCTCTACGTTCTGGGGGCAGTACAATCGTCCGTATAACCAGATGCCCTCTTGGCATGTGGACAACTATTGGACTCCAGAGAATCCGGATGCTTTCTTGCCTCGTTACACGGGTTACTATGCGCCTTTCTATGGAGGTCATAAGAACGCCAACACGCGCTATTTGATGAATGCGGCCTATCTACGCTTGAAGAACATACAGGTTGGCTATAATTTGCCATCAGAATGGATTAAGAAGTTGCATTTGACAAATGTAGGAATTTATCTTTCCGGGGAAAATCTCTTTACATGGTCTCCGCTTTACAAGTATTCCAAGGATGTCAATGTATCGAATATCGGTGAATCGGATAAGGACTTGACTTCCAGCAACAGTGGTGATGGATATAATTACCCGATGATGAAATCGTTCAGCATCGGCCTGAATGTTACATTTTAAAGAATAGGAGATTATACGAAATGAAAAAGAATATATTATTAAGCGGTCTGGTGGCACTTTTGGCTATATTTTCGGGGTGCGAGATGAATGAGGAACCAAAGTCGGAGGCTTCTGTGGATATGGTGTTTAGCTCCGAGAATGGTTTGAAGACGTATACGTACTCATTTTACAATGTCTTGCCTTCCCGAGGAAGCGCTTTCCGGCGTGATGCTACGGCAGATTATGGGGTGAAAAATTCCTTGGGTGGTATGGAGGTTGGCGCTTATACTACGAATAGCGCGACGAGTTGGTCATGGTCGGCTCTTCGTAATATAAATTTCTTTTTGGAGAATAACGTGAATGAGTCGCTGAGCGTGACTGTCCGTGATAATTATAATGGCATCGCACGCCTGTTCCGCGCCCGTTTCTATTTTGATAAGTTGGTGCAATATGGCGAGGTACCTTGGATTGATAAGGTATTTAACGAGGCTGAAGACCCGGATCTTTATAACCCGCGTGATACGCGTGATGTGATTATCGGGCATATCTTGGAGGATTTGGATTATGCGTATACGAATATATTGGAAGAGGATGTCACGCATAATTCAACGATCGTAAATAAATGGACAGCTGCCGCTTTCAAATCTCGTGTTTGCTTGTTTGAGGCTGCTTGGCGTAAATACCATGCCGCTGACCAATTGGATATCGCTCGTACGGGATGTACGGAATATTCGGCCAAAGATTTATATAAACTAGCGGCTGAGGCGGCTAAGGAAGTTATGGATAACGGACCGTACAAACTTTATACTTCGGGTGCTTATAGCGATGGCCGTGGAGCGTATCGCGAACTTTTCATTGCCGATAAGGCCGTTACCACGGAGGTAATGATGGCTATCGAGACTGACAAGGTGTTAGGACTGGGTGAGCAGAATTGGTGGTATAATTCCTCTACTTACGGACCACACTTATGCATGAGCCGTAAATTTATGCTGTCATACTTGAATGCGGATGGCACGCCTTATGTCGAGAAAAAAGCGGATGGAAGCTATAAGAATTTCGTGGAGGAGACAACCGGACGTGATACTCGCTTGAACCAAACGATTCGGGGAGCGGATTATACCCGTAAGAATGCTTCTGGTGTTTATGAGCCGACCGCGGCTAATTTTACGGGACATACATTGACGGGATATCAGTTTACGAAGTTTGCCATGGATGACGTGGCTTACGATGATGCGGCTACGAATGATAATGACATTCCTATCATGCGCTATGCTGAGGTTTTGTTGAACTATGCTGAGGCTAAGGCTGAATTAGGCGAACTGACTGATGCGGATTGGGCGGCTACGATAGGTGCGCTTCGTTCTCGTGCGGGAATTACGGGAGGTACACCACAGACAGGTACATTGACAACCCGTCCGTCATCTGCGGAACCTTATATCGCTTCTTATTACCCGACGATCTCTGATCCTTCCTTGTTGGAGATCCGTCGCGAACGTGGTATTGAACTTTGTCTGGAAGGTTTGCGCCTAAATGATTTGAAACGTTGGAATTGTTGCGATCTTTGGGTGAACGATCCTTGGGAAGGTATCTTTATCCCGTCACTTAACCAACCGCTGGATGTGAATGGCGATGGTAATTATGACGCCTATTTCTATAATACGGACAAAATCGCTGATGAAAAATATGCTGCGATTGGTGTCTATGTAGGTACAAATAAGAGTAATGTGCTAAACGTGAAGCCGGTTCAAGGTGGTTATTTGATGGAGTATAATTATGCTGGACGGAGCTGGCCGACTCGTCAGTACTTGTATCCGATACCGGAGGTTGTAATCCAGTTCAATACGAATCTAAGCCAGAATCCGGGTTGGTAATCAAGGGGGTATCATGAGAAACTTAATTATAGTGTTTATCTCTTTATTTACTTTCTGCATAGGGATATCCGGACAACAGAAGTGTAAACTGAACGTGGGTAGTTTTAATCTGCGGTATGATAATGAGGGGGATAAGGATGATTCATGGGCACACCGCAAAGACATGGCGGTATCTTTGGTTCATTTCCATGACTTTGATGTCTTTGGAATCCAGGAAGGACTGATTCACCAAGTGAAGGATTTGGTGAAAGATGGTACGTATACGTTTGTTGGTGTAGGTCGGGATGACGGAAAAGAGGCAGGGGAACATGCCGCGGTCTTATTTAAGAAAGATCGGTTTAAATTATTGGACTCGGGAAATTACTGGTTGTCGGAGACACAGGATAAGCCTTCTTTTGGCTGGGATGCGCAATGCCGGAGGGTTTGTTCTTGGGCGAAGTTGAAGGATAAGGTTTCGGGAAAGGAATTTTATTTCTTTAGTGTGCATTTCGATCATATCGGTAAAGTGGCCCGTCATGAGTCTGCTTTGATTATGTTGGCTAATATTAAAAAGATAGCGGGGGATTCCCCTGCTATCTGTGTAGGTGATTTCAATGGTACGCCGGATTCTGAGCCTATACAAATATTGAAATCCGATGGTTTACTGTTGGATTCACGGGAAATCTCAAAAACACCACCCTATGGAACGGTAGGAACGACAAATCAATTTAATTTGAATGCTCCGATGAAGAATCGAATTGACTACATTTTCGTTACCAAGAATATTCACGTGAATAAATATGGTACGTTGAATGAGTTCCAATACGGTCATTACCCTTCAGACCATTTCCCGATTATGATTGAGGCTGAATTTTGAGTTTAAGGATTAGGATGTTAAAAATAATTATAAAGGTATGAAGAAGCTAATTTATTCTTTCTTATTTCTCCTTTGCTCCGTGTTTGCGTTGCAGGCGGAGTCTATGGTAGTTGCCACTTATAATTTGCGTAACGCGAATGCGGGTGACTCGACGAATGGTAATGGCTGGGGGCAACGGTATCCGTATATCGCCCAGTTGATTCAGTTTCACGGTTTTGATATTTTCGGAACTCAAGAAGGCAAGTACCAGCAATTGCAAGACCTTAAAAATGCGATGCCCGGTTATGATTATATCGGGGTAGGGCGTGATGATGGTAAACAAGCCGGGGAACACTCTGCCATATTTTATCGTAAGGAGAAGTTTGAGGTACTGGATCATGGGGACTTTTGGTTGTCTACGATAACCGATCGCCCCAATAAGGGATGGGATGCCGTTCTTCCCCGTATTTGCACATGGGGTAAATTTCGGGATAAACAAACCGGCTTTACTTTCTTGTTCTTTAACTTACATATGGATCATATTGGCGTACAGGCCCGTGCGGAAAGCGCGAAACTTATCCTTAAGAAGTTGAAAGAATTTCCGGAGAAGCTACCGGCGATTCTGACAGGTGATTTTAATGTGGATCAACATAATGAATCCTACTTATTACTGGACAATTCCGGTATTATGCGGGATTCTTATCAGATAGCGGATTTCCGGTATGTACCCAACGGCACGTTTAATGCCTTCCATGCGGATCGCAAAACAGACAGTCGTATCGATCATTTATTCCTTACGAAAGAGTTTGATGTGAAAAAGTACGGAGTCTTGACGGATACGTATCGTTCGGAAGCAAAAGAAAGCGCTCAAAAGGAACAGGATGCGAACTTCCCTAAAGAAGTTTCCATGCAGAAGTATGTCGCTCGTACGCCATCTGATCATTTTCCTGTAATGGTTGTGGTAGAAGTAGAATAGAAAAACTTTAAGAAAAATAGAGGCGATCGCTAGAGGTCGCCTCCTATTCTGTAGAAATATTATAGAGGTTCTATTTACTCATTCTTTTTATAATAATTACCCATAAAAGAATTAATTGTATCAGAATAACAATTACCTGTTTCTTTGGATGTATGGGGTCTTGTTGGATCGATTCCTCCCTTAAACTGATCGAAATAAGTATATCTTATTTTCGTATAATCCGTAAATGCTTGTTCGGGAGAGGTATTAAAATGTCCATGCATAAAAAATTCCCAAGTATCGTCTACACCCGCATAATTCTTTTTGGCAAACCCTTCTATCGTTATATAATCCGAATTGTCTTGGGAGATAATGGTAGCGTAATGATGAGCGGTACTATCTTTCACTGTAAAATTCAACATGCTAGATTTACTTTGACTTTCGTATCGGCCAAACAGAGAGGCAACCATATCGCACCCTCTGGGCATTTTAACCTCTTCAGAGTGGGTTTGTTCGTAAAGAAATGCCTCTCTGGTACATAGACCTAAGGTATCAATTGAGATACGACTCTTTATTTGTCGTAATTTCGATATAAGGGAATCTATATTATTTACAATCGGACCATACATCTCGTGGACATCATCCCTTTCACTATTATTATCAAAGACGGTAGGTATATAGGAAGAGGGCGACAAGGCTACTTCCAGATCAGACTTCAATGTGGTTAAATTTTCGATCAAGGTATCATAACTTCCAGTTACAGGCTTTTTACCTCTTTCTGGGTAGAGCCAAGAGGAAAGTTTAATGTGAATTTCTTTATACATTTCATAGACAGAAGTAAATTGACTCTGTTCGACCGGCCATTTAAATTGCAACTGAACAAAGAACTTCCTTAAATTCTCACTGCTTTTTCTTATCTCGTTCACCTCTTGATAGAGCGAATTAAATTCTTCATTATATCCACCTGTAACATCATTAAGATTTGAAAAACTTGAAATTAACTTTTTACTCGAAAAATCATGTTCCTTTTTCCATTTCGGTTCTACCCGGATATACTCTTTTGTACGGTATGTTGAATTGAGTCTTGTAAATTGTCTTTTTTCCTTTGGCACAAACTCAATCATAGCACCTTCCTTTTGCATAATAGTATTAAAATCTAATACATACAATTCGTGATTTGGATATTCCAAGCCGCAAATAGCTTGGCCAGAATTGGAAATATTATAAATTTTCCCACCTTCCGTGAAGGTAGCATATCGTTGAATGGGTACAAAATTATTGACTGATGGTATTTTTAGCTCGTCTTTTATTTTAGTTCCTGGACTGTTATTATTTATTTGACATTGAATAGCCTTCCTCTCAAGCAACTTATCATGAGAAGACTGTAATATTTCACACAAAGATGCTTGCTTGGAATTACCAACATGACCAACAAGGGTATGCGGTGTTCTCTGTTTTCTTTCAGCATATGTTTTCATGACAACTTAGATTTTAAACTATTCGTAGATAAAATCGGAGATTACGTTCTGTTTTTTCCAAAAATAATAATTTTGCAGGAAAATAAATATTAAAATAACCAATCGAATAATAATTTTTCTACATTTGCGTTACAGGAGATTTGAGGAAAGACACGATTGATCCCTTGTAAAATATATTTCTGAGATCTATTACAACTGAGTCTCGGCAAGACTATGGCTAACAAAAAGAAGAACGAAGATATAAAGCGAACAGAATCAGTTTGTAATCGAGGTTTAAAAAGATGCTTAGTTGATAGATCTGAGATTTCATAAAAAGGAGGAATAGATTATAAATATATATGGTTGAGTGATTTACGGTTTATCAACAAAACCATAGTCTTGCCGAAACTCATTTACCTGTAAAGACGATTGCGAATATTCATGATAATAAAGATTGTATGCAGGAAATTCATGCCGATAAGGTTTTAATGATAGCGATCGGAAATAATGATTATATCAGTTATAATAAACTGTTTGATCGTTATTACGGGCGTCTTTGTCAGTATGTGTATAGTCTATTGATGGATAGAAATGATGCGGAGGATGTTGTTCAAGAGCTTTTCTTGAATTTATGGAAAAATAGGGGGAGAATAGAGATAAAGGAAAATGTATCAGGATATTTATATCGGATGGCTAAACATCTGGCCTTGAACTTTATCCGATCAAAGGTGCAGACGGGAAGTTTATCAGAGAATCAAGACTTATTACTTCTATCCTATGAGGATAATCAACTGGAAACAGAAGAGTTTAGGATCGCTCTTTATGATTGTATAGACCATTTGCCGGATCGGAGCAGAGAAGTGTTACTTCTTCACAGGGTAAAAGGATTGAAGCAGAAAGAAATATCGGAGAAACTATCTATATCCGTGAAAACAATTAAAAATCTAATATGGATGTCTTTACAGAAGTTGAAGGAATGTCTGGAGATGAAGGAGGTATAGAATAATGAGAAAATTTTCAAGGTTCGTATAGGACCTTTTTTTATTTGTGGTGTCATTTAAATAAAGACTAGACTCATGGAGAAGAAAAAGCAAATAGGAGAACACATCGTTGACCATTTATCGGAGAGGATGAATGAAGAGATCGTGGATCCGGTTCTGGATGAATGGTTGGCTGAGGATGAGTCTAATCAAGAAGATTTTAAACGGTATAAAGAGATCTGGAAAGAAACAGGCTCTTATCTGGAGCAAGAAACTTTTAATGCTCAATACGCATGGGATAAGATCGATCGTATCAATAAAGAGAGAGATAATAAGCGGAAACGCTTGGTGAATATCGGATATATCATTTCAGGAGTGGCGGCTACTTTATTGCTTGTCCTCGGGTTTTCGAAAATGGGAGTATTTGATAAACAGCCGGAAATGCTGGTTCGAATGACCGCTGATTACGGAAGCCGATCGGAGGTGGTCTTGCCGGATGGTTCCGTTGTTAAGCTGAATTCTGGATCTGATATTACGTATTCTTATAACGCAAAGGAGAATATCAGGGAAGTGAATTTCCAAGGAGAGGGCTTCTTCGATGTCTCGAAGAACAAGATACCGTTCGTGATCAAGATGAACAATGGATTACGCTTAAAGGTACATGGAACTTCTTTTAATTTGCAAGCGTACACGGATGAAAAAACAGTTGAAGCCTCGTTGGTGGAAGGCTGTATCGAGTTGGATCATGGGAATGATAAATTGCTAATGAACGCCGGTGACATGGCGATTTTCGATAAGCAAACCAACAAGATGAGACCGACATCGGGCGTGTTATCTCATTCGTACAGTTGGCTGGAAGATAAACTCTATATGGATCATATGCCGCTAGCTTCCGTCTGTAAATATCTGGAGAGGAGGTACGATGTGACTATCCATCTTCAAAAGGATTTGGGGAATAGTATACATTACGATGGAGTCATACAGGAGGAAACCATAACGGATATATTGGGCGTACTATCCCGATTGAGTGATATAAGTTATAACGTGAAAGGAAAAAATATAAGTATAACCTCTAAATAAAGTCTGCCTATGAAGTAAAGAACAGGAATCGCATGAATACACATGAAAAACGGGAAATGCTGGAACATTCCCCGTCATCTTTTTGATCATTAAAATTAGTGCTCGTAACACTAGTGTTAACAAACAATCGAATTACAAATATATGAATTTTTGGAATATAGCAAGGCCGGAAGAGTCTCCGGTCCTTAAAAAAACTTTGTCTATTATGAGATTGACGACATTATTCTCTATCGCATGTTCACTTCAGATCTCGGCCTCTGTCTATTCGCAAGAGACAAAGTTGTCTTTGGACGTTAATAACCAGACAATAAAGGAGGTTCTTTTCAAGATAGAGAAACAGTCTGGCTTCCGTTTTATCTACGAGAGCGAGAAGGTTAACCTGAATAAGAAAGTATCTGTACATGTGAAAGAGCAGACGGTGGAAACCATTTTAAAGCGTCTTTTCGCAGGGGAAGGCGTAAAGTATGAGATTACGGAGAATAATTTCATCTTGATTAATCCCTCTACAAAAAACGAGAAAGCCGCCCCTTCCTCACAAGCCGTTTTGCAAAAGAAGAATTTAGTGCAAGGTGTAGTGACCGACGAGAATGGAGAACCTATTATCGGTGCGAACGTAGTTGAGAAAGGTACTACCAACGGAACGGTTACGGACCTTGATGGAAAATTTACGATGGAGGTATCGGAAAACGGTGTCCTTCAAATCTCTTACATCGGATATGCCATGACGGAATTGCGTCCCGGCAAGGAAGCGAATTTGAACGTGAAGTTACGGGAAGATGCTTTGCAAATGGATGAGGTTGTAGTTGTCGGTTACGGTACGGTAAAAAGAGCGAACTTGGGTGGTGCCGTATCTACGGCCGATGCGAAAGCGTTTGAGTCTCGTCCGGTTCAGAATGCGGCTCAGGCTTTGCAGGGAGAGGTACCCGGTTTGACGATTACACGTGCCGGAGGCGCTCCGGGTTCGGACATGACCATGAAGGTTCGTGATGTCTCTTCTATCAACGGTGGTACTCCCCTTGTTTTGATTGATGGAGCGGAGGGAAACATTAATATGATCAATCCTTCCGATATCGAGAATATTTCCGTATTGAAAGATGGTACGGCCGCTATTTACGGTGCTCGTGCCTCGGATGGTGTTATTCTGGTGACAACGAAAAGTGGTAAGCGCAATCAGAAGACATCTGTTGCTTTTGATGCATATTACTCTATTAAGACTCCTGCGTTGTTAAGGAAACCGGCGAATCTATTACAACATGCGGAGATGGCCTTGGAGATCACCGATGGATCATTCACTCCAGAATACACGAGAGATCAATTGGACCTGATCCGGCAGAATAGTGATCTGGTGTTGACTGATGCGGAATGGGGGCGTTGGACCGGCTATCCGCAATTCTTCAAGGATCAAGACTGGAATGATATGCTTATTGGCAATGGTAATATGCAGAATTACAATGTCAATATCTCCGGCGGTGGAGAGAGATACTCGTATATGTTGTCTTTAGGCCATCAGCGGGAGGAAGGTATCCCTAAATTTGGTGAGGATGTGAACAAGCGTTACTTCGTACGTGCTAAATCGAGCGTCGAGATCTTCAAGAACTTGACTTACGATCTTAATTTAGCTTATGAGGCAAGCAACAGGGACTATTCCTCGGGTTTGACGGAAGGACAAAATATATGGGAACTGATTTATAAGACTCGCTCTTGGACTCCGATGTACAATCCGTCGGGAACTTTCTATACATTCGAGGGTTTCGATAATCCGGCTCAAGTATTGGAAGACGGGGGTATGGTGAATAAGACTACAGGTAATATAACGGTCAACAACCAATTACGCTGGAAAGTGATCGACGGATTACAATTGGTGGGGCAAGCCGTGATCCGTAAGTATGATCAGGATGAGAACGTGACGAACAAGAAAATCATCAATTACGATTGGGATAATAACGAGGTCCGGGAGAAACGTACGCCGAATAGTGCGGAGCGTCGTTACCAGAAAACTTTATCCAAGAACTTCACGCTCTATGCTGATTATAAAAAGAACTTCAATGACCGGCATGATTTAAGCGTGATGGTCGGTACTTCCCATGAATCTGAGAACTATGATAGGTTCACGGCGAAGCGTATTAACTTCGACCAACAAGAAAATATGTCTTTGCAATTGGGTAGCGCTCAAGATCAAAACGCTTGGAGCGAGGGAAATCAGTGGACGATTAATTCTTTCTTCTCCAGAGTGAATTATACGTTTGCCAATAAATATGTCATCGAAGGAACGATCCGTGCGGATGGTAGTTCCCGCTTTGATCCGGATCACCGTTGGGGATGGTTCCCGGGTGTAAACGCGGCTTGGCGTGTCGGGGAAGAAGGCTTCATGAAAAGATTGGGTTGGTTCGAGGACTTGAAGGTAAGGGCTTCTTATGGAGAGATGGGTAATCAGTCTGGTATCGGATTGTATGATTATATTCAATTGATCTCTTTATCGAACGATTATTATCCTTTCGGGGCTGGCGTAAAAGGACAAATGGCTACGTCTGGAAATATTATTTCTACCTCTCGTACATGGGAGACGATCCAGACAACCAATGTGGGATTTGATTTCTCGACGCTCAATAACCGTTTATATGGATCGTTCGACTACTTCTGGAAAGAGAATAAAAACATGCTTATCCCGAAGACATATCCTTCTATGTTAGGTGCGGACGCTCCGAGCACGAACAGCGGCCATTTAAGTATTCATGGATGGGAAATCTCTCTAGGCTGGAGGGATCAGATCAAGGATTTCAGCTACTCGGTTCGCTTTAATATCAGTGACGCGAAAAACAAAGTCGTGGATCGGGTTGGAAGTAACCTGATCAAATTAGGTAATAACGAGACTCCGACCGGATATCCGTTGAATTCCTATTTTGGATATGAATTTGATGGAATCATCCAGAATGAGCAAGAATTGGAGGCGTATAAATCTCGTTTCTCGGAAGGGGGTATCCCGGGTGACTTGAGCGTAGGTGACGCTATGTACAAGGACTTGGATGGAGACGGGAAGCTATCCGTATTAGGTGATGGTAAAGAAGGCTCCGGTGACGTGAAATACTTGGGCGACAAGAACCCGCGTTATAATTTCGGCTTTAACCTGAGTATGGCTTGGAAGGGATTCGATTTGAGCGCTTTCATACAAGGAGTCGGCCGTAGGACGATGTTCTTGGAAGGGGAGAGCCGATGCCCGATGCCAGAGGCATGGTATCAATCCGCCGAGTATTGGTATGGAAAGACTTGGACCCCGGAAAGAACGGATGCCCAATATCCGGCGATCACGTTGAAGGATAAACGAAACTACAACTATTATGTATCTACGAACACGAAGTTTAACGTTGCGTATGCCCGTTTGAAAAACTTGCAGTTCGGTTATACGATCCCGCAGACTTTGACCTCGAAGGCCGGTTTGCAGAAGGTGCGGGTGTATTTCTCCGGCGAGGATTTATTTGAGGTACATAACACGCCAAATGGTTGGGACCCGGAGGAGAACAGCGGTAGCATTACCTCCTATCCGTTTACCCGTAATTATTCATTTGGTATAAATGTCGTATTTTAAAAATTAAAGCGAAAAGTCATGAAAAACTATCGGATAATATTGGGAAGCTTTATTGTTTCCGCTTTGTTCTTGTCAAGTTGCCAAGATATAGACCTGTTGCCAAAAGATAATATGCCGGACGAGCTATTCTGGAAAACCCCGGATGACTTCGAGAAGGAGGTCAATTGGCTCTACACACGTACCGAGACGTTCGGCACCAAGGATACGGATAGCGATATCGCCTATGAGCTGAACGAGAACACGACGAGCAACGGTACGTTGATCGCCCCGAATACGGATGCCCTATGGGACTCTACTTTCATAGACCTGCGTCAGAGCAATATGATTATCGAGAAGAGCCAGACGTACGAGGGCGATCCCACGGAGATCGAGCGGTATGTGGCTGAGGCCCGTTTCTTCCGTGCTTACTCGCATTTCCGGTTGATGGCGAAATACAACGATATCCCTATCTTGACGAAGGTGCTTACCGTAGATTCCCCGGAGTTGTATGGTTCTAGGAATAAGCAACAAGAGGTGGAAGACTTCATCTTGTCGGAACTCAACGAGGTGTATGCTAAACTACCCTTGCAAAGTGAGTTAAGCTCGGATGAGGCGGGACGTGTAACCCAAGGCGCTGCCTTGGCGTTGAAAGCGAGGGTTGCCTTGTTTGCCGGGACGTGGGCGAAGTATCACCAGCACCGCTCGGACTATCAGCAGTTGTTGCGACAAGCGATCGATGCCGCTACAAAAGTGATCGATAGTGGTGAGTATGCTTTATATGAAGGCTCCGGTGAGGAGAGCTACCGCTACTTGTTTATCAATGCGGGCGATCATTCAAAAGAGGGTATCTTCGACAGTCGGTACGAGACGGATATCCGCCACCATAGCGACGCGTGCCCTGTATATTGGGGATGGCGAGGGACGCCTACCCGTAAGCTGGCCGATATGTATTTGTGTAAGAGCACGGGATTGCCGATTGAGAACGCTAATTCCGGATTTGAGGGATATGCCACGATCAAGAGCGAATACGAGAATCGTGACCCTCGTATGAAACAGACCTTCTTGATGCCCGGAACCGACTATATCAGTCCGCAAGACGGCGCCTTGACCTGCCCGCCGCAATTTACCATACGTCCCGAGACACGTACGGGTTATAAGTTGTGGAAATATATGGCGGAGACTTCCGTTCCTTCTGACAAGGATGTATATGATTATCACATTATCCGTTATCCGGAGGTATTGCTGATATTGGCCGAGGCCACCTATGAGAAAGACGGGGCGATCAGCGATGACATCTTGAACAAGACGATCAATGTGATCCGTTCCCGGAAAAGCGTGGAGATGCCTCCTTTGACCAACGCTTTCGTGAAGGGCAATGGGTTGGATATGCGGACGGAGATCCGTCGGGAACGTACGATCGAGCTAGCGTTCGAAGGCTTCCGCAGGGATGATTTGAGACGTTGGAAGACGGCTGAGACGGAATTGATAGGTGCCATAAAAGGTATTAAGCTGAAAGGTTCGGAATACGAGAACTTGGATGTCTTGAACGAGGGAAATCCCGGTTTGACAGACGAAAATGGTTTCTTGGTTGTGGAACCGGCGGAGAATCGTAACTTTGTGACCCCGAAGCATTACTATTATTCCCTTCCGTTGGATGAGTTGTATCTGAACCCGAACTTGGCTCCGAACAACCCGGGGTGGTAGGGTAATGCCTTATATTTCGGTAAAAATGGCCTTGCACTGGTGTAAAATGTCTTTTTAGATCTTAGAAATGGCTTTTCACCCTCGCGAAGTACCTTTTAGATTTCTAAAAACGACTTTGCGCTTGTGAAATGCCATTTTTAGATTTAAGAAATGGCTTTGCACCCTTGCGAAATGCCTTTTAGATTTCTAAAAATGATTTTACACCTGTGAAATGCCATTTCTAGAATATTTTATGAGAGTAAATGAATTTAAAATTGAATCGAATGTCATTCATAAAGAAGATAGGTCTTGTATGCTTTATCGTCTTCTGCTGTGCGGGATGCCGTAGCGCGGGAGAGAAACTGGTTGAGAGTGCGGCTGCTCCCCGTATTATCAACATCATCAATTTCATCCGCCAGACAGACTACCGGGTGGAGAACGCCGATAGCTTATTGTACGAGACGGTTTGTGAGCAAGTGAAATTGGTGAATAAATATGATTTACCGGCAACCTTCTTATTGCAGTACGATGCGTTGATCAACCCATTGTACCAAGATCTGTTGAAAAGTAAACTCAATGCCCATTCCGAGATCGGTGCTTGGTGGGAACTTACGCAACCGCAGATCGAGGCCGCCGGGATCAAGTGGCGTGGCGAGCATTCTTGGGTCTCGCACGCGAATATCGCTTTCAGCACCGGATATACGAAAGAAGAACGGGAGCGACTGGTGGATGTCTATATGGCGAAGTTCAAGGAGATATTCGGCACGTACCCGAAATCGGTCGGCTCTTGGTTTATCGACGCGCATACCTTGGGCTATATGTACGATAAATATAAGATCGTGGCGTCGTGCAACTGCAAGGACCAAGTGGGGACGGATGGTTATACCCTATGGGGTGGTTACTGGAACCAAGCCTATTACCCGAGCCGGGTAAACGCCTATATGCCGGCGCAGACCGAGGAGGGGCAAATCCCCGTTCCTATTTTCCGTATGCTGGGCAGTGATCCTATTTATCAGTATGATGATGGTCTGGGACAAGAGCGTCAAGGAGTGATCTCCTTGGAACCCGTGTATGAGAAGGCGGGCATGGATCGCCGCTGGGTGGATTATTTCTTGGAATCGATCGTGGATCAGCCTTGTCTGGCCTTCAATTATGCGCAAGCGGGACAGGAGAACTCTTTCACGTGGAGTAATATGAGCAAGGGACTGGAGATGCAGATCCCTATCTTGGACTCCTTGAGGAAGGAAAATAAGATCCGGGTGGAGACGCTGGGCGAATCCGGTGCGTGGTTCAAGGAATGCTTCAAGGTTACGCCGGCGACGGCTGTCACTACGTTGACGGATGTCCGTGGAGAAGGCAATAAGACGGTCTGGTTTAACAGCCGTTATTATCGGGCGAACTTATTGTGGGAGAAGGGAACGTTCCGCTTTAGGGATATCCATCTTTTCGACGAGAGCTATAAGTCGGCTTATCTGGAAAAGCCCGGAGACGGGAACCAGTTCCTATTCTATACGTTGCCCGTCGTGGACGGATTCATGTGGAGCGAGGGACTCGATCGTGCCGGGCTTCGGATCGTCCGATTAGACAAGGATGGAGATAAGGAGGAACTTACCTTGGACCATCCGGTAGTGACGGAGATAGGCAAGGATACCTTGGTAGTTTCCGCCGAAGACTCAAAAGGCCATGCTTTCAAGATCACCTTCTATGAGACCCGCTTCGAGGTAGTCGCTCTATCAAAGGAGGAGGACTTCTTATGGGCTTTAGAGCTAAAGGCCGCGGCAGGGAAGGAGTTACCTTTCACCGTTATAGAGGATAAGGCGGTCAACGCTAGCTTCGATGGTTTTAACTACGTGATCACCTGCGAGAAAGGCCATATAAGGAAACCTGAATCTGGTTCGGATTATGTCTTTAGGATGTTTCCGTCGGATCAGGAAATAGTAATAGATTGTACAAATGCGAGAAAGTAATATGAATATATCAGTTTGGAGAAAATGGGCGATCGTATGGATGGTCTCTGTGCTCAGTGGTTTTCAATTAAGGGCGGCGGATCCTGTGGTCGTCCCGGCGAATACGGAACCGCTGACGATAGAAGGAAATCGTTTTGTCACCTTATGTATCATGATACGTACGACGCCTTGGGAAGTCTCCCGGGATGTCAAGTTACATCCCCGCGATGAGGTGGATTGGCATACGCTTGAGGGAGTGCGGGCCTTGCGGGAGGCTTTCGCCACGAATAACCCGAACGGTCGTCTTACATGGGGATTCACGATGAATGCCTTGGAGGACGGACGGAAGAATTACCGGGAGATCCGTGATTATGTAGTGGAGTGCCAAAAGAAATATGGGGATGAGGTTACTTATTTCCCCGGTTATTTTCCTGCGATGTATCTACCCCGTGAGCGGGTAAACCGTGAGATGTCGGAGGCGATAGAGATCATTTCTAAAATGGTAGGAAATGGTTATCGTCCGCAGTCAATTATGGGAGGTTTCTTATCGGCCGATAATTTGAGATATTTGGCGGAGAAAGAGAACATCCATGTGGCGCACGCCGTGATCTGGAGCCAGCATAATATAGACGGTGGTGGTGCTGACGGTTCTCCTTCTTATCCTTTCTATCCCTCGACGGAACACTTTTGCAAGCCGGCGCAGGGAAAAAGCGATTTCATCGATTGCGTGAATCTGGATGGCTGGACGATGGACTTTATCTGTGCCCGCCGTAGCGGACAGACCGGACATGGTATCGATGGATACAACAGCCGTAGAGGTGTCGGCCCGATCGAGACGTACAAAGGTTGGGGGCTCGACTTGGGGCATCGTGAGGTGATGCACACGGAAGCGATTCACTTTGATAAAGGTCTTGAGTTGAATGGCTTTGGCTGGGTCGCCAATATCTGGGAGGCGCAGATGGTACATGAGTTCGGGAAGGATCTCATCTGTGATGCCATGAAGATGTGGGTAACGGGTACCAAGGAACGCTGGCCGGATACTCATTTCGTTACGTTCGGAGAATTTGGCGAACTTTGGAGAAAACAATATAAATCGAACGACGACTGGAACTATCGCTTCGTAGAACGTGGCTCTGGTTTGGGAGACTCTTATAATAATTTGGAGATAAAATGGTTTATGAATAAGGAATTCCGCTTGGCCTTATTACGTGATTGGCATACGAAAAATTCCCCGGCTTACGTCATCGACTTTACCCGTTATGATTTGCAAGCCCATGAACCTGCCGATCCCAGCCCGGAGAAACCGGCTAAGGATTGGAGCTTGATCAACAAAATCAATCAAAAAGCCCTCCGTCCGCAAGATAAGCCGGTCTTGATCGATAAGTTGGAGAAAGAAGATCAAGATTTGATCCGGAAATATTATCCGGAATTACTTAAATAGTTGGTTTATGAAAAAGATTACCGTTGTTTGTTTAGCTCTTTGCTCCTTTCTTTTTGGGGGAGGTCTCTTCTCCGTAAAGGCGCAAATCCTAGAGAAGTTCACATTGCCTACCTCATGGACAGAGGAGGCATTGAAGGCTGAGATTCCTTTACCGGAATATCCGCGTCCACAGATGGCACGTTCGGAATGGTTGAATCTGAATGGTATATGGGATTATATGGGAGGAAAAGACCTGCTTGATCCTGTTACGGCAACCACCCCTCCAGTCTTTCCCGCGAAAGTAGAAAAGATACGTGTGCCGTATCCTCCTGAATCGGAATTATCCGGTATAGCCCGTGGGGGTGATACTTGCCTGTGGTATAAGCGTAGCTTCTCTGTTCCTCAAGCATGGAAGGGCAGGAATGTATTGTTGAATTTTGGGGCTGTAGATCGGATCTCGTCTGTGTTTGTCAACGGTAAGAAGGTGGGTACCCATACGGGAGGGTACGATGCTTTTAGTTTAAATATTACTGATTATTTGAAATCCGGTGAAAATGTCCTTGTGGTAGGTGCTTATGATCCTAACGACGGCCGGGCCGCTTCGGGCAAGAACGGCTCACGTGGAGATTATATTTTTACCTCCGGTATCTGGCAAACCGTTTGGCTTGAACCGGTAGAGAAACAATATATTTCTCAGATTAAGCTTGTTCCCGATTTAAAAAATAATCGGTTGGAAGTAATTGCTTATACGGAGGATAAGGAGTTAAAGGTAACGGCTATCGCGGATAATGGTACTTCAGAGGTGGCAAGAACCGAAGGAAATTCCAATATGAGTTTTTACTTGCCTATCCGGGAACCCCGTCTATGGAGTCCAGATGATCCTTTCTTGTATGGTTTGAAATTGCAGTTGAAAGATCGAAAGGGTGAGATAATAGATGAGGTATCTTCTTATTTTGGTATGCGTTCTGTTAGTATGGGAAAGGTAGATGGTGTGCTTCGGCCTTTATTGAACGGGGAGTTTGTTTTCCATATCGGTCTTTTAGATCAAGGTTATTGGCCCGATGGCGCATTTACTGCTCCTACCGACAAGGCTTTGTTGTATGATATAGAACTGGCGAAACGTGCGGGTTTTAATGTAATACGCAAGCATATCAAAGTAGAGCCTCAACGTTGGTATTATCATTGTGACAGGCTTGGCTTGATGGTTTGGCAAGATATGCCGAATCTTTGGGAGCCGGATGGTGAGGATTCCGTGGCGGTTCGTAAACAGTTCCGTGACGAATTGAAAGTGATGATCGACCAACACGTCAGCTCGCCTGCTATCGTGATGTGGGTCCCGTTTAATGAGAATTGGGGAGCCTTTGAAGCGACAGACATCACAGCTTGGGTGAAAAAGTACGATCCGAATCGTTGGGTAAACGGTATGTCGGGATATAATTACGCTCCGGGCTATCGTAATGCTTATGGAGATCCCGGAAATGGAGATTTCGTGGATATGCATCATTATGGCAAGATCGAGCCTAAGGCGATCCCCCGTCCCGATGATAAACGTGCCGCATCTCTTGGCGAATTCGGAGGAAAAGGTCTATTTGTGCGTGGGCATATGTGGCCTGTACGCAATGACGCTTATGAGATGATGTTGAATAGAGAAATCTTGACTGATACCTATGTATTAATGCTTACCGAGCTAGAGCAGATGATAAACTATTTCGGACTAAGCACGGCCATCTATACGCAGACTACAGATGTGGAACATGAGATAAACGGCTTGGTCACTTATGACCGAAAGGTGGAAAAGATGGATCTGGAGAAAGTTAAGTACATCAATCAGGAAGTTATAAGATGTACAAGAAAAAAGTAGCATATCCTCTAAAATGTTGATAATTAAAGAATACGGGATTCATTGGTGAGTTCCGTATTTTTTTATTTTGTAAGTAAAGAGCTAATATTTTTCCCTTTTGTCTTAAAATATTTGAGCTGGTGATAATTGCAAATGAATATGAAAAAACTTAGAGCATAGATTGTACGGAACCGCAGGTCATTACTGAGAAGGTGGTGGAGTTCGAGGAGAATCTGTTGATAAATAATGTTGTGCTATTCAAAATTAACCAAACGAAAGTAGATACTTATCAAGGTTATTTATTTTATTTATTAAATTTTTGAGATAAAGATAAATATGTAATCTGTAAAAATTAAGGGACGTATCCATGTGGATACGTCCCTGATAAAATTTGGTTGTTACATATTGACTGTCCCTCGTACTAAGATCATGATGTTATTCTACCTTCGGGGTTTGGCTGAAGATATCATGAATACGCTTCATGTCGAATTTTGGCGTACGGTCATAATAATAGATACCGTTTTGCTCTTGTTCCACATCAGTCAACTGTGTATAGCAATATCCCCAGATATCCTTCGAAAGAGATAGGACAGCGTTAACTTGCCCCTCCAAACGTTTGTAAAACTCTTCTAAAGAATGGGGGGGCTCTCCATATCCCCAAGATGTATTTTGGGCACTTTCCATCTGTTGTGACGGGTTCCATTTTATACCGCCAAACTCATCAACTAAATAAGGCATATCTTTTTTATATTCCGGGAATTGGTATTGGTCTGTATATTTCAGGCCGTTGAAACCGATATTTTTCGGCATCAATTGTATTTCCCATTTTGGGGTGACAAATAGTTTACCGTCATTATACAGTTGCTTTTTCAATTCTTCCGGATTTTGCTCGTAATTGTGGATTGTCCAGATATCGGTAGCGATGTGTACACCACCGCTGGTACCGTGGAAAGGACGCGTCGGGTCTATCATTTTCGTTAGGTTATACAGGTCGTGCATCAGGCGCGGATATTGTATGCGATCAGGCCAGAACTCCTCGTTTGTAGGTGTCCAGATAAGAAGGGAAGGATGGTTACGGTCACGTTCTACGATTTCGGTCCATTCAGTTATGAAATTCCGGGCGGTTTCCGTATCATTGCAATCCATTCCCCAACTGGAAGCTTCCCCCCATGTAAGATAGCCCATCTTATCCGCCCAATAATAGAAACGTTCCTCGAATACTTTCTGATGGAGGCGGGCACCATTAAAGCCGGCCGCCATGGAGAGTTCGATGTCATGCTTTAACGCCTCGTCGCTAGGAGCCGTCCAAATTCCATCGGGATAGAATCCTTGATCAAGTACCAAGCGTTGGTAATAAGGTTTGTTGTTCAGATAAATCTTATTGCCTTCGATATGTACCTTACGCATACCTGTATAGCTTCTTACCTCATCTACTACCTTCCCGTTCTTATCTATTACTTTGTATTCCAAGTCGTACAGAAAAGGGTTTTCCGGACTCCATGTTTTCATTTTCTTGATGGGTAGAATAGCAGAAGATAAGGAGCTTGCCGTAATGGTTTGGCTGGCTACTATTTTACCGTTGTCTTTTACGGTTACTTGCAATTTACCTCCTAGTTCCTTATAGAAACGAGGACGCACAACCAATTGTTGTTGGTCTATATCTGTCAGCAACTGCACGGATTGCAATCCTTCCGGATGGACAGCCTCCATCCAAACCGTTTGCCAAATACCTGTGGTCCGGGTATAATTACAGGCGTAGGATTCAAATTGTAGGTTTTGTTTTCCTGCCGGTTGTTTTGCGCTTCGTAGGTCACTTTCTACATATACGACTAGGCTATGTGTCTTTCCTGGTGTTACCAAGGAGGTGATATCTACTGCGAAAGAAGAGGTTCCGCCAAAATGGCGATTGGCTAAGACTCCATCAATGTATATTTCCGATTTATAATAAACAGCTCCAAAGTTAAGTCTTATATTCTTTCCATTCCATTCTTGTGGGATCGTGATAGGACGCTGATACCAGAAATGTTGAATGAAATCCGTGTATTTTACGCCGGATAACTTACTTTCCGGGCAGAAAGGCACTGTGATCTTTTGGTCAAAACCGTTCGATTTATAGAACTCCCGTTCCATTCCGGTACCTCCGAAATCGAATGAGCAAGTCCATTCTCCGTTCAAATTTACCCAATCCATGCGTTCAAATTGTGGACGGGGATATTCGGGACGTGGGATAGACCATAAAGCGGTGATGCACCAAAACAGTAAGAATGTAGTAATGTTCAATTTTTGTTTCATAATGTATAATTGTATTATAATAAATGCAAAAATAAAAATTTGAATACTATTAGACAAATTCTTGAAAGACTATGAAGGGTAACCGCATTAAAATGTCACTTTTAGTTTTTTTGTCGCAGGAGATATACTTATTTTGTCACAGGAGATAACTTACTTTGCCAATGAAGTATATCTTCTCTACCCAAGTAAGTAGTACTTCATTTGATTTAAAATCTATATATTGGGGCATCTTGAAGGAATTGATTTATTTTATTATATGTGTAAAAAGGAGATTAAATGAGAAAAATTGTTGTTGCTTCCGATTCATTTAAAGGCTCAGTATCTTCGATTGAAGTGGCTGAATGTGCCGAGTTGGCGATCCATAAGGTTTTTCCGGATTGCGAGGTCGTGAAAATCCCGGTTGGGGATGGGGGAGAAGGTACCGTGGAGACTTTGATTACGGCGATGGGTGGAGAAGCCGTATCTTGTGTCGTACATGATCCGTTGATGAGGCCGGTCGAGGCTACTTATGGGATACTGGGGGATAATCGTACGGCGGTTATCGAGATGGCGACAGCGAGTGGCCTTACGTTAGTGCCTGTGTCGGAGCGTAATCCATTGAGAACAACGACATATGGAACCGGAGAGTTGATAAAAGACGCTATGGAGCGTGGCTGCCGGAATTTCTTAATAGGAATAGGGGGAAGCGCGACGAATGACGGAGGAACCGGTATGTTGCAGGCCTTGGGTTTTCGTTTTCTTGATAGAGACGGGAATGAGCTGGAATTGGGTGGGCAGATCCTTAATCGGATTTATGAGATCGATTGTTCAAGGGCATTATCGCAATTGCGGGAAACTTCATTTACCATAGCCTGCGATGTGAATAACCCTTTTTATGGTGAGAAAGGGGCGGCGTATGTCTTTGCCCGCCAAAAGGGAGCGGATGACGCTATGGTCCGTTTGCTGGATGAGGGCTTGCGAAATTTTGCGGAAGTCATAAAAAGAACGGGACGAATAAAGATAGACGACATTCCGGGTGCGGGAGCCGCAGGTGGTTTAGGTGGAGGATTTGTCGCTTTCCTAAAGGCTGAACTTAAACCCGGTATCCGGATGGTTCTGGATGCCTTGCGTTTTGATGAATGTATACGGGGGGCGGATCTAATTATTACGGGAGAAGGTAAACTGGATAAACAGACTTGCATGGGAAAGACCCCATTCGGAGTGTTGCAGGCAGGTGTGAGACAGGATATCCCGGTTATCGTAATGGGTGGTTCCGTAGAGGAGGTAGAGGCGCTTAATAAATCTGGGTTTCTGGCAGTCTTGCCACTTCTTCCTTATCCGGTTTCCTTGGAGCAGGCGATGGACAAGGATTTCACCTGCCGGAATATTGGGCGTGCCTTGGAACAACAATTGCGTGTAATCCAATACTATATGAATCATTAACATAGGGATATTCGTGATAAGGTATATTGTTTTCGTTTTGGAGTTTGGAGGTATTGCGGTGTTTAGTGCCACCATTTACTTTCGTGTTATCAAACTTGAAAAAACGAATAAGAATAAAAATTATTACGGATATGGAAATGAATAAGACACTTGCTTCGTCCGGTGGACGTATTACGGTAATCGACGCTCTGCGTGGCTTCTCCTTGATTGGTATTTGCTTGATTCATGGGATGCAGCATTTTGGCGCTATGGGGACGATGGCTCCCCAAGCCATGTTCCCTTGGGAAGGGACGCTGGATGAGATTTTTCGGTGGTTTATTAATTACTTGGTGTTCGGCAAGTTCTTCATTATATTTTCTTGCCTGTTTGGTTTGAGCTTCTTTATCCAGATGGATCGGGCAGCTCAAAAAGGTGTTGATTTCCGTCCTCGTTTTTTATGGCGATTGGTACTATTGCTGGTGATTGGTTTTGTTCATGGTTTATTAGTCCGTGTAGATATTTTGTTGGTGTATGCGTTGCTTGGTTTTGTATTGGTATTGATGTATAAATGGCCTACTAAATTATTGGTGGGAATCACCCTTTTCCTTTTCTTGGGCGGTGCCTCGCTAATTCCCGTAGCGTATAAGGCTGTAACGGCTCCTGCCGTCGAGCAAGTGGTGGAGAGACCGGCTGCCGCACCTATCGCTCGTGCTGAGGCTCCCCGGCGAGTCCCGACATTAGCCGAGACCATTGAGAACAACGCTTGGGACGGATTGGTAGGAAAAATGAATTTCCAGTTTGCCAGCGGTCGTATCTATCTGACCTTGGGATTGTTTATCCTCGGATTTATCGTAGGCCGAATCCGCTTGTTCCAACGCATGGATGAGTTCCGTAGCCGTTTGAATTACGGGGCGTTGGTCGCGTTGGTTTTAATCGGCTTGTTGTATCTGCTAAAACCTTATATACCTGCCGCATCTTGGCGTGAGGTCTCTATCAATGCGTGGATGGGTGCTACGACAACTAACTTGATTAATCTGATGACGGCTTATCTGTGGGTGGTGTTGGTCTTAGAGGCTTACCGCTCGGTAAAAGTTCAAAATGCCATGAAACCATTGGTTAGCTATGGGCGTATGGGATTGACAAACTATATCGTACAATCCGTGACCGGTGTCTTTATTTTCTCCGGTTTTGGCTTGGATTGGAGCCATTTGGGTGTTTTCCAGAGTGTATTGGTCTGCCTTGGATTTACGGCTATACAGATAGCCTTTAGCCAATATTGGCTGTCGGGCTTGCGCTACGGCCCGATGGAGTGGTTATGGCGGACCGGCACGTATATGAGATGGCAACCCATCCGTTTGGGTTAAGCCGGAAAGCTTTGTTCTCAATACAAATTCCGTACAACAAGACCATTGATGAGTCTAGTGTATAAAATGCTAAAAATCAGAGTCAAAAAAGCACGATGATCTTTCATCCAAAACACGTACGACTTTTTGAAAAAACATGTACGTGTTTTGGATGAAAGTCGTACGTGTTTGTCCCGAATCCTTCCACAGAAAACCAGAGCGCATATAAAAATCTACAAGAAGCTTCATTTAAACGGAACGGTAAATGAAAAAGCTGTGGATGGAAGATCGTATAATTAGAAATAATATTTTTAATTTTCATTTTAAAATCTCATCTTTGCGATGAGATGGATGTTAAGGAGCGGTTAATAGTGCAAAAATTACGAAATGGCGAGCAAGATGCTTATCGATATTTATATGATCGTCATTATGTGGTACTATGTCAATTTGCGAATGAGTTGGTTGGCGACCCATTTCTAGCGGAGACTATAGTTGGTGATGTGATATTTCATCTGTGGGAAATCCGTGAGACATTGGATATAAATAGCTCTCTTCGTGCTTATCTAATGCGGGCTGTGCGGAACCGCTGTTATAACCATATCTCATCAGAAAAGGAAAAGAAGGAAGTCCGTTTCTCGAAGATTGAGTCTGAGACCTTGGGGTGGGACGCTATGATACAATCGGATGAACAGCCGCTAGGTATATTACTTGAACGGGAGTTAGAGAAGGAGATCATAAAATCAATCGATAGTTTAGGCGATGAATGTAAACGAGTTTTTAGGAAAAGCCGTTTTGAGCATAAGAAAAATGAGGAAATCGCTACAGAGCTAGGAATTTCTGTCAATACGGTTAAATACCACATAAAGATGGCTTTAACCCGCCTACATCAAGATCTGAGGAAGTATCTGATCTTGTTGATATCATTTTTCTCCTTGTGAGGATGAAAAAATTGATGTTTCTCACTACCCCTTGAGGAGAAATAACTGTCTTATATATAAAAGCTGGATATTTAATCTATATGGAAGAAAAGAAATCACATACGAAAAACGAGCGATCATTACCTGATCATGAAGAACAAGAACTTTGGTTCTCTGCTTTGGTTGCCGATGATTCCTGTGCCTATAATGTCGATAAGGCGTTCGATCGTTTTGTTTCTCGTACCCAGCAAAAACGCCGTACGGTTTTCAATATTCCTAAAATCGTTTATGGTGCGGCAGCGGTTATCCTATTATTGATCGCTTCTACGATTTCCTATTGGTGGGGTGAGCGGCAATTACAGAACCAGTTTGCGGATATCTTGGTGGAAGCTCCTTTAGGGGCCAAGACCAAGCTGATTTTACCGGATAGTACATTGGTCTGGTTAAACGCTGGCTCAAAGATCGTATATTCGCAAGGTTTTGGGGTGAAAGACCGCCATCTTCGGCTGAATGGAGAGGCTTATTTTGAGGTGAGGAAAAATGAGAAGTTACCTTTTGATGTAATGACGAAAGAGTTGAATGTAAAAGTATTGGGTACTAAATTCAACTTCCGGAATTATGACGAGGACGAAGAGGTAACCGTGAATCTGTTGGAAGGAAAAGTTCAGCTGGAGAATTATGTGAAGAAGATGGGGATAAACTACTTGTCTCCTTCAGAGAAGGTTACCTTGAATAAACTTACCGGGGAAATGATTATAAGCCGGGCGGAAGTGAAAAATGCTAAGGAATGGACGAATGGCGGACTTTTCTTCGATGAGATGCCTCTTTCTGACATCGTGAAAGAACTGAATCGTAGCTATAATGTGAAGATTCATATCGTGGATGAGCAATTGGCCCATAATCGCTTTTATGCGTTATTCAATAGAAAAGAACAGAGTATATATAATGTGTTAGATATTATAACTGCGACAAATCAAGTAAGATATAAAGTGGAAAGTGATAGTATTCTGCTTTATGCGAAGTGATAAATAATTGTTTAACCTTAAAATTGTTTTAATATGGAGTATATGGAAGGAGATTAAAAAGGAGTAACAGGATCATAAAAGGAATCGGAGAATGGGCTAGATCCTCCGACTCATAAATCCTCAAATTACATTATGCAAATGATCTGGATGAGGATTACAAATGTAATCAATCCTCTGAAAGGTCATCATCAATCACAAGTTAAATTACTAAAAATTAAGCTATTTATGAAAGTTGTAAAAAAGGCCATTTATGTGGCTGTAGCTTTGTTTTGCTTAAATCTAACTGTTAGTGCTCAGAGTATAACCTTGAAGGTGAGCAATATAACAGTAAAGCAAGCGATGGATGAGCTGAAGAGTAGGAGCGGCTACTCATTTGTATTCTCGTCTGCGGACGTGGATACAGGGAAGAAAGTATCTGTGTCTGCTGAGAATCAATCAGTCGATGCGGTAATCGAACAGATTCTGCGTGGTCAGGAGTTGACCTATGAGATAAGAGACAAGAATGTCATTATACGTAAGAAAACTTCAAGTATAAAGGAGACTTCTAAAAAAGCAATTGAAGTAATCGGTACTGTTTTGGATTCTAAGGGAGTACCTATTATAGGAGCTAATGTGGTTATAAAAGGTACAACAAATGGTACGATCTCTGATTTTGATGGAAATTTCTCTATACAAAATGTTCCAGCGAATGCCGTATTGATAGTTTCTTATATCGGATATGTAGATAAAGAAATAGCAGTAGGGGATGAATCTGTTATAAAAGTTATATTATCTGAGGATATGCAAGCTTTGGACGAGGTGGTCGTTGTTGGTTATGGCACTATGAAAAAAAGTGATTTAACTGGATCAATCTCAAATGTTAAATCGGATAAATTGCTAAATAGGCCAGTCACTAATATTACTCAATCTTTGCAAGGAAAAGTTGCGGGTGTTGAAGTATTCCAGAATTCAGGAGCACCAGGTGGACATGTAAGAATGAGAATAAGGGGTGATAATTCTATTAAATCATCAAATGAACCTTTGTATGTAGTTGATGGAATCATTGGGGTTACGAGTGAACTGCTGAATCCTAATGATGTAGAGTCAATAGAGGTTTTAAAGGATGCTTCAGCTACAGCTATTTACGGTGCTAGAGGTGCTAATGGAGTTGTGTTAGTTACTACTAAGCGAGGTCTGAAAGGTAAACCTATAGTTTCTTATGAAGGGTATATGGCTATTGGTACTCCTGCAAAGAAAATAGATGTCTTAAATTCTGAAGAATTCATGCAAGTTTATAATAGCTTATACGAAAATGCTAAGAAATATGATCCTAAAGGATATGAAGAAGGTAAATATGCAAATCGTAATCTCCCTTCAAATTATCCGAACTTGTTTGATGCAAATGGGAAACCTTTATATGATACAGATTGGCAAGATGAGGCATATCGAACCGCTATTTCCCATAATCACCAAATAAGTATGAGAGGAGGAACGGATAATACTACTTATGGCTTGTTTGTGTCTTATAAGGATGAAAATGGAATTATGTTAGAGTCTGGACTAAAGCGGTATAGTGGAAAGATAACATTGGATACAAAAGTCAAGGATTGGCTAACTGTTGGTGGTATGTTATCAGTTAATCAAGTTAATGAAAATAGAGTATTCACATTGACTGATACTGGAGCTGCGTCTCGTAGTGTCTTAGAGACTTTGCCTATAATCCCTGTTAAGTACCCGGATGGGACATGGGGAAGTAATAGGGATTGGCCGGGTACGGAGGACGACAATCCTGTTCGGCTTTTAAAAGAACGTTCAAGATTGTATTATACTACTCAATCAGTTGGTAATATTTATTTAGATTTCAAGATTATTAAAGATTTGTCATTACGTTCTAATATAGGTATAGAATTAATCAATATGAAGAATAATAGCTATACCGGAAAAGGTTTAAGAATTGCTACCAGCCAGCAGGGTATAGCATCTATTGAGGCTCAAAGACAGTATTATTGGCAGAATGAGAATTATTTTAATTATAATAAGACATTTGGAAAGTATCATCGGCTAAATGCAATGTTAGGACTGAGCTGGCAGCAAAAGTATAGTGAGAGAGTGCAGGCCCGTCATGAAAATTTCATGGATGATTTTTATCAGTGGCATAACTTAGGTGTCGGTACGGTAGTAAAGCCATCTTCTTCCAATGATTATAGATGGGGTCTAAATTCATATTTTGCGAGAGTAAATTATAACTATAAAGAAAAATATCTCTTAACTGTAACGGGCCGATATGATGGATCTTCTAAATTTGGAAAGAATAATAAGTATGCTTTTTTCCCATCTGCGGCTTTGGCTTGGAGAGTTTCAGAAGAATCATTTTTAAAGAGTAACGATGTTATTAGTAATTTAAAAATAAGAGCAAGTGTTGGTGTGACAGGAAATCAGGAAATTGGAGATTATGCTTTTGCGCAAAATATGGGTACATCTAATATTATTCTTGATAATAATTATGAAACAGGTTTATATCGTAACTCTTTTGGAAATCCTGATTTGAAGTGGGAAAAAACTATACAGGCAGATGCGGGATTTGATTTGTCCTTATTTAATAATCGCATAGAAGTTATTGCGGATTATTATCATAAAACTACGAAAGATCTATTACTGGATGCTCCTATTCCGTATAGCTCTGGACTAGAAACTGTCACGAAGAATATTGGGTCGATTAGAAATCAAGGTCTTGAGCTGACTTTAAATACGCATAATGTTAAAAATACAAATTTTAATTGGTATACAAATCTTAGCTGGTCTATGAATCGGAATAAAGTTTTGAAATTGGGAGTTAACGATGAAGACATTTTTCCGGGACCTTACCAAGGAGGTGAGATAACAGTATTAAGAGTTGGTAAGCCTATTGGAGCTTTTTGGGGCAAAGTTCGTATGGGAACATGGGGCGAGTCTGAAATAGAAGAGGCTAAGAAGTATGAGAGATTACCTGGTGATTTAAAGTATAAAGACTTGAATAATGATGGTAAGATCAATAATGAGGATGAGACAATAATTGGTTATAGTTCTCCTAAATGGGTTATGAATTTTTCGAATACGTTTGTTTATAAGAACCTTGATCTTACGGTAGATCTGAGAGTAGTCTTTGGGAATAAAGTATTTAATAGGACAAAAATGACTTTGGAGAACCGTTCTGGAATTGCTAATAGTTTAGCGTCGGTGTTAAACTGTTGGAGTCCACAAAATCAATCATCTATGATTGCGGAGCGACGTCCGACAACAGCCTATTTCGACTATATGCATGATGATTATCTAGTTGAAGATGGCTCATTTGTAAGAGGACAAAACATAATGCTTGGATATACATTCCCTAAGTCAGTAGTTTCTAAGTTGCGATTGCAAAATTTGAGAATATACGCTAGTGGGCAAAATGTATTCTGTATTACTAAATATAGTGGATATGATCCGGAAAGTACAACTTATGAAAATACTTTTGCGCAAGGGGTTGATTTCTTTACATATCCTAAACCTCGAACATTTACTTTTGGTGTTAATTTATCTTTTTAATTAGTAAATATATGAAAAGCACATATTTAATTATACTAAGTTCCTTATTCTTGTTGTCTTGTACAAATTTCTTAGATGAAGAATCAACAGGAACGATGTCTATTGATTCTAATTTATCAAGTGTAGAATCTTGTA
Organism: Parabacteroides sp. merdae-related_45_40; assembly: GCF_001915675.1. Lineage (NCBI taxonomy): Bacteria > Pseudomonadati > Bacteroidota > Bacteroidia > Bacteroidales > Tannerellaceae > Parabacteroides > Parabacteroides sp. merdae-related_45_40. The sequence goes on from NZ_MNQY01000046.1 coordinate 43,495, forward strand.
CGGCATTAGCGAATAGTACCTATGTTAATACGAATGTATTTGATGCTAATGAAGGCACATGGGGAGGAAATACGATTTGGCTTTTGGAATTCATGACAGGAAAAGTGAATTCTGAAGCTTCCCAAACTGAATTTCTGGATTTTAGAAATCTAACGTTAAACTCAAGAAGCCGATATATCGAAAAGTGGTGGGCTGATTGCTATGCGGGAATTGCTAAAGCAAATCTGGCGATAAAAAAGATACCAGAGTTTTCTGGCGTAGATAAGAATATACGTTCAAGACTTTTGGGGGAAGCCTATTTTATGAGAGCTTTGTATTATTTTTATTTAGTTAGAATATTTGGAGATTTGCCTAAAATAACAGAAGTACAATCAGAATTGGCAGAGTTATATATACCCCGTTCTCCAATAAAAGAGATCTATGATGAAATTATTATCCCAGATTTACTGAATGCGGAGCAGTCTTCCCTGCCAATTAAAGATGAAACAGGTAGAGTATCTATGGGGGCTGTGAAATCTTTATTAGCAGATGTTTATTTGACTTATGCTGGTTTTCCAGTTCAAGGTGGAAAAAAATATTATGCGGAGTCTGCAAAAAAGAGTTTAGAAGTGATGTCTTCTGGGGTATATAGTTTATATCCTGAATACTCTGATTTGAGACAACCTTCAAACAATAATAAGAAAGAATTTATTTTTCAAGTTCAATTTTCTATGGATAAGTCTCATAATGATATGATTCCAAAAGTCTTACCTCCTAAGTCTGATATATCAGCTTATTCAAGTGAATATGGATCACTTGTCCCAACTAAGGAATTTTATGAGAGTTTTAGAGAAAATGATAAGAGAGCACAGGAGCGGGAGTTCTTTTTTTCGTCGTATCCAGGCAATCCTAAAAAACTTCCGGCGGATTCTCCTAATCTAGAGAAAGTTGATTTTGGCGGATTTTATATTTATAAGTTTTTTGATGAGAATGCAATTGTTAATACTGCGAAATCAGATTTAAATTGGACACTTTATCGTTATGCTGATGTCTTGTTAATGTATGCGGAAGCTCAGGTTGAGGCTGATGGACACGCTAATAGTACTGCTTTAGAAGCTTTGAATTTGGTTCGTAGACGGGCAAAGTTGCCTGATTTTATGAATTCAAATAAAGAGGTATTTAAAGAAGCTGTATGGGATGAGCGCTATTTTGAACTTTGTTTTGAAGGAAAAATTTGGTTTGATATGGTTCGAACTCGTAAAATCCGTAATGACTTTAATGGAAAATATGAGAATTTTACAGAGTATACAACCGTATATGGTAAACGATATACTAACCAGTTCTTATTATTTCCTTTGCCTCAACGTGAGATGAATGCGAATACCGCATTAGTTCAGAATGAAGGTTATTAATTAAAATATTGTATTATGAGTAGATTATTTGTGTATTTAGTTGTTGCGATTTTTTGCATTACAAAAACTTTGGCTCAGTCTGAATCTTTTTATTTTATTCAATTATCAGACCCTCAGTTTGGAATGTTAGAAAAAAATAAGAGTTTCTCTCAAGAGACAATGATTATGGAAAAGGTTATTGCTGCGATCAATAATTTAAATCCTGCATTTGTGGTTATCACTGGCGATATGGTAAATGATGGTAAGGATCAAAAGCAAATTGATGAATTTAAGCGGGTTTGTAAATTGATAAAAAAAAGTATTCCTGTTTATGTGTTACCAGGAAATCATGATTTAAGTCAACAGTGTACAGACGAGTCTATTAGTAATTATATGGATGAATATGGTTATGATTGTTTTTCTTTTCAAGTGAATAATAGTTGTTTTATAGGATTGAATACACCTGTTATTTTTGCAAATCGAGAAGAAAAGGAAAAATCTCAACTGATTTGGTTGGAAAAGATTCTAGAGAATTCTCAGAAATGTAATCACCGTATTCTTTTCGGACATTATCCTTTCTTTGTGAAAGAATCCAATGAGGCAAACCGATATGAGAATATTCCCTTAGAAAAACGAAAAACATATTTAGATCTTATGAGTAAATATCGAGTAAGTAATATGTTTGCGGGACATTTACATTATAATGCAATGAGTTCTTATGAGGATTTCAATATAACAATAACGAATTCTATTTGTACTCCTTTGGGTAAAGATCGAATCGGCATTCGAATTATTAAGGTATATCCGGATAAGGTGGTTCATGACTATTATGATTTAGAGCAAATACCTTCTGATGTTGTTTTGTAATGGATAGTCTATAAAAAGAGGATGTATGAAGCATCCTCTTTTAGTATGAAGTCTGTCTTTGTGATCTCTATACATATTGATAGATAGTTCCTCTAAGTTAATTTGCACCTTATTGTCTTATAGCGCATTTTCCTCCTCACAAAATAAATTCTTAGGTAAAGTATCCAACAGTCATAGTTTTTGCTATTTTTGCCATATCTGATTACTTAAAAGGAGAAGGAAATAATATGATAGCAGATGAGAAAATTTTGTTGCGCCAACTAAAAGAAGGTTCACATCAAGCTTTCCAACGTCTGTATGAATCTTATTTCGATTTGTTTTATGGTTTTATTTTTCGTCTCACCCGGTCTCATGGACTTACAACGGAGGTTGTACAAATCGCATTTTCAAAAGTTTGGAATAGTCATACTCGAATTGTACCCGAAGAATCCTTTAAAGCATGGTTATTCAAGATTGGAAAAAATGAAGTGATCAATGCCATGAAAAAACAGTGGAATGATCCGCTATTTGTTGATTTCTTGTCTTATTGTGAGACTGAGTCTATGAGTGTAGAGCCAGATGACTCCTATGATTTCAATCAATTCAAGGCCGACTTGGCAATGGCAAAGCGAAAACTCACCTTTAGACAACGCCTCGTTTTTGAGCTTTATAACGAACAGGGGTTATCTGCTAAAGAAATAGCGGAACAATTACAGATTAATGAACAATCTGTTTACAACCATCTATCTAAAGCACTCGCTATCCTCCGGGATGAATTGCGGGTTTATGGATCTATGTTGCTGTATCTTCTTTTGTTAAGAATGTAATATTCGCACTTACCTCGATTTATTCCTATTTTACGATAGGCTACGGTTCTGTAAGCTTAGAACTAAGTTCTTATTAATTTGACGATGTGTTGTAGAACATGTCTTTTATTAGAGTAGTAATTTATAATCTCATTGTATTACCTTATAGAAAATAAGAAATCATGCTATGCTGAATGAATTACTACATAAATATTTATATAAACAGCCTTCTAAAGATGATGCCCGATCGATCAAGCGATGGATTGACACTGCTTCTGAGCCGGAAATAGAACAGGTCCTTCTTCAAGAATGGGAAAAACATACGGTATCTGAACCCCGTAATTGGCAAGCCTATTATGCCGTAACCGGGCAATTGAGATCAATTTTCAATAGCCATCGAATAAAGAAAACATATCAGCATTCTTTAATCAATCATGTTATCAAAATTGCGGCAATCTTGCTTATTCCATTATTATTAGCGACAGGGATTTATTATGTGACAAAGCAATATCAGTATAAAATCTATGCTTCTACACAATATCGGATGGAGACAGGAAAGGGTGAACGGGCCACTTTAGTTTTACCCGATGGCACAAAAGTCTCTTTAAATAGTGAGAGTTCTTTTACCTATCCGGCCTCTTTCGGAAAGACTGATAGAAATGTGCATTTGGAAGGTGAAGCCTACTTTGAGGTCGCACACGATGAAGAGTTACCATTTATTGTCCAAGCCAAGCAAACATATGTGAAAGTATTAGGTACAACTTTTAATATACATACTTTTCCTGATGATGATTGGATAGAGACTGCTCTTGTAAATGGTAAAGTTGAATTTTATGAGATAGACAATCCGGATAACCGGATAACATTATTCCCGGATCAAACAGCTCGATTTAATACGATTACCCATCAATTTGAGCGAAATACGATAGAGCAACGGTTGGCAACAGCTTGGAAGCGGGGTGAAATTATATTCCGGTCGGCATCATGGCCTGAGATTATTGAGCGAATATCACATTATTATGGAATTGAAATCGACCAAGAGACCACAAAGGTTCCCGAAGAACGATTCACTGGAAGTTTCTTGCATGAGGATGTAAATAACGTATTACGGAACTTACAGGTACATTACCATTTCACCTATACAAAAACAGGAAATCATATTAAAATAAAATTCAAAAAGTGAATAGAGAGTAGTTAACCTTTGTATAATCAAAAAATCACGCCTATGGACAACACTAGTTAAAAGAGAAAAAACAGCTGAAGAATGTGCGAGATTCTCCAGCTGAATATAGGGTATTACCCTATTGAGTAAATTATCCGCTGCCTAGGCAGCAAAAAATTAACCTTTTTATTTCTTTCAAATGAATCCAGTAAATCAAAGATTGCGTAAAGATAAGCAATTGTGCAGAAAGTTCTTCTGTTTAATTGCGATTTTAATAATTTTTCCATATGTGTCTTTTGCACAAGGTGAAATTAGTTTATCTGTGGAGAATGTCGACCTAAAAACATTATTGGTCGAGATTGAGAAAAAATCCGATATACGCTTTACTTATTTAAATCAACTATCGGATACAAACAAAGATATATCTCTAGCTGTCACGAATAAGACTGTAGAAGAGATTTTGAACCTAGTCTTGTCCAAGAAAGGTATGGAATTCACCCGAACCGGCAATACGATCGCTATTCAAATGAGGAGCCCACAAAACCGGCAAACAGCTCCAACTAAAAAAGTAACAGGAATTGTTACGGATTCTAATGGGGAGCCAATTATTGGAGCGAATGTCTCTGTAAAAGGAACAACTACGGGCACTATCACGGATATAGATGGTCATTTCTCTTTAGAGGCAATCGAAGGACAGACGATTTTAGTATCTTTCATTGGCTATTCTTCTAAAGAAATAGATATAACTGATAAATCTTCCTATCAAATATCTATGTCTGATGATACTCAGAATCTAGACGAGGTTGTCGTAATCGGTTATGGAACCGTACGAAAAAAGGATTTGACGGGGGCGGTAGGTAGTGTGAAAAGTGAGGATATGATGCAACGTCCTTCAACATCTATTTCACAAAGTATTTCCGGGCGTATAGCTGGTGTTAATATATCTTCTAACTCAGGACGTCCCGGGGGTAATCAAACGATTCGTATCCGTGGATATTCTTCTATTAATGCGACTAATGAACCTTTGTATATTATAGACGGTGTTCCCGGTGATATTAATATATTGAATCCAAATGATATTGAAAGTGTAGAAGTGTTGAAAGATGCCTCTTCTACCGCAATATACGGAACCAGAGGATCTAATGGAGTTATCGTCGTGACAACAAAAAGAGGTAAGAATGAGATTACTGTCAACTATAATACTTATCTCAGTCTTAATACGGTAGCGAAAAAGCTGGATGTGCTGAATGCCGAACAGTTTTTAGCTGTTGAAGATATGATATATGCGAATGCTAAAAAGTTTGATCCGAATGGTTTCGCTTCAGGAAAATATATTGATCCATCTGTAAAAAGACAAGATTATTTAGTTGGTAATACGAAAGGAAAGCGTGAGTTATTTAAAATGGAAGGAGGAAAACTTGTCCCTTTGTATGATATAGACTGGCAAGACATGTTGGAACGGAACTCTTTTAGTCAGATTCATAATTTATCTTTTACGGGTTCAACAGGTAAAACTAATTATGGAGTGTTTCTAGGTTACACAAATGATCAAGGTATCGTCAAGGAGAGTAAATTAGAGCGTTTCTCAGGACGTGTTACCGTAGACCAAACCGTATCGAATTGGTTAAAGCTCGGTACAACCCTTAGTTATTCAGAGGTGAAAGAAAGACGCATTGACACAAGAGTAGGCTACAACAATGTTCCTCGCATGATGATTGAAATGATCCCTATCGTTCCTTATAAATATGATGATGGAACTTATGGTCGTAGAGAGGATTATGGGGGCATGGAATCTGCTGATAATCCATTAGCACAGATTAATGAGAATATTACTCCCTATAACTCAAATATATTTATGGGAAATGCCTATGCTAAAATTACTTTTATGAAGGGGTTAGATTTTACGTCAACTATTGGCGTAAATCGGACGATTAATATGAATCCATATTATAATAGTACCCAGTCTGATATTGTAAATGGTGTAGGGGGAAATCAAGCATCCATAACAAACAATCGTTCTTTACAAATTTTATGGTCGAATATTTTGAACTATAATACGATATTCAATAAAATGCATTCTTTGAATGTTATGTTGGGACAAGAAGCCCAAAGTTATGAATATTTTCAGAATGTAGCTACAATTGATGGAATATCAGATGATTACTATCAATGGTATAATATGGGAGCGGGCTCAACATTAAAGGCGCCATCTTCTAATTATACCGGAGATAAGATGTTATCTTATTTCGCTCGTATTAATTATTCATTTAAGGATCGTTATTTGGTTACTGTGACAGGACGTTTTGATGGCTCCTCTAAATTTGGAGAGGATGATAGATTTGCTTTCTTTCCTTCTGCCGCATTAGGGTGGAGGGCCTCTGAAGAAGATTTCTTGAAAGGCAATAAAGTTATCTCAAATTTAAAACCAAGAGTTAGCTATGGCTTCACTGGAAATTCGGGAATTCCTACTTATGGTTCTATGGCAAATCTATCGACTAGTGGTATGGCTTATCCTTTTGGAGGAACTAGGGAAAATGGTATTGGAGTGGGCTCTTTGGCTAATCCGTTGCTTCGTTGGGAAAAAACTGGGCAATTTAATGTCGGTCTTGACCTCGGATTTTTAAATGAGCGTATATCGTTATCTGCTGATTATTATATTAAGCATACTACCGATATGTTACTAAATGCTCCTGTTCCAACGACAAGTGGTTTTCGCTCTATTTCTACAAATATTGGTAATATGCGAAACTCGGGCTTTGAATTCACTCTTAATACACAAAATATACAGACTAAGAATTTCTCATGGTCCAGTATGCTAAATTTTTCTTCTTTGAAAAATAAGATTACGGCTTTGAGCCAAGGGGATGCTGATATTATAATGGCTCCTAATAATTTAACGATTTTGAGAGTCGGAGAGTCTGTTGGATCATTTTTTGGATATATACGCGATGGAGTTTGGGGTGAGAATGAAGCTGAGCAAGCTGCGATATATGGAAAATTACCGGGTGATGCGAAGTTAAGAGATGTAAATAACGATAAACAAATCAATGAATCAGATCGTGTTATACTAGGTAAAGGAATTCCCGATTTCTATGGAACTTTCACTAATACATTTAAATATAAAGATTTTGATCTTGTGATAGAATTACAATATAGCTGTGGAAGTAAGATTTATTGGGATGGATTAGGTACTTGTGCTATGCGCCAAGGTATTGCTAATAGTTTATCTATGGTTCTAGATACTTGGACTCCCGAGAATCAAGGTGCTACATTGGAGCAAATCAGGCCAAGTAATGCTTATTACAATAGCTTGAAAGATGACGCACGCCTATATAATGGTTCATTTATTAGAGGTAAAAATATCTCATTAGGATATAATTTACCTTCTGATATTTGTAAAAAATTACATTTAAAAGCGTTACGTGTCACCTTGTCTGCTCAAAATATATTTGTAATCAGCCAATATCCTGGATTTGATCCGGAGACAACGGTTTATAATACAACTACTCAGAACGAGGCCTTTGCTCAAAATATAGAGACTTTCGGTTACCCGAAACCTCGGACATTCTCATTTGGTGCTAATATCACTTTCTAACTTTCTCAAAAAAATACAGATTATGAACAAGATAAAATCAATATTATCAAAATGCTTTTTATTGGGTATATTCTTTTTGGGAACAATAGCTTGTAGCGATTATTTGAATGAAGATAATCGATCTGCGATTACCCAAGAAAACTATTTCCAAAATGCGAATCAAGCGCAAACAGCGGTAAATGGTGTTTATTCAGGATTAAACGTACTCCTTACTCGGGTAAATTACGGGGAATCTCCATTTATTTCTATAGAGTTACCTGTTGGTCATGCGAAAACACTTGGGCAAAATGCGAATAATAATAACATGATTCAACAGAGAAGCGCTTCCATTGAGGGCGTGTTTTTCACGGTTTGGTCAGGATTTTACAAAGCAATTGCCAATGCGAATATGTGTATCACGAATTTACCAACAGTGGATATGGATTCGGCGGAAAAAAGTAAATTGCTAGGTGAGGTTTTGTTTCTACGTGCGTTTTACTATTATTACTTAGTGAGGCTATATGGGGATATCCCTTGTATTACCGAAGTGATAAGTACGAATAGCCCGGATTTCTATCCAAAACGTTCATCTGTAGCTGATATCTATGACAAAATAATTATTCCGGATCTGTTGGAAGCTGAAAAAACCTCTCTTCCGGATTATGATGCTTCTGGTCGTGTCTGTAAAGGCATGGTGAAATCATTATTAGCCAGCGTATATTTAACTACTGCGGGGCATCCTTTAAATAGGTCGGCTAATTATGAGTTGGCTAGAGATAAAGCTTTTGAGGTCATTAGTGGGGTACCCAACCAATATCCTTATACTTTGTTTGATAATTATGCTTATTTGCATGATAGGGAGCATAAGATACAGCAAGAGCTGATTTTACAGGTTCAGGTGGAAATCGGAACGAATGATCAAGGCACTAGTGGTATCGCTCAACTTATTATTCCTGAGAAATGCGGTATTTCTAAGTTCCCGGATGAGTATGGGGCGTTAACTGTACGCGACGAATTTGTACAGTCTTATGAAAAAGGAGATCGGCGTGCGAATTTGACATTAGGTGAAACAAATACATTCTTTTTTAATACATATGAAAAAGATGGAACTCCTATTTCTTTCAGCCCGATAGGTTTATATAAATATTGGTTGGAAGAGGCTGCCGGTAATAATGGTGATCAAAAAAGTGATGAGAATTATACCTTATTACGCTATCCGGAAGTTTTATTAATCTATGCGGAAGCTTCTAATGAAGTTTCCGGTCCCTCTCAAGCTGCGGTAGAGCAGATTAAGAAAATTAGGGATCGAGCTGGTTTATCTACTCCAGATGCAGGCACATTTACTAAAGATTCTTTTAGAGAATTTATCTGGAAAGAGCGATATCATGAGCTTGCTTTTGAAAATAAAGCTTATTTTGATATTTTACGGACATGGAAGGCCTATGATCTAAAAAATAATCGTTTTGTAGATGCGTTTACGTTCCAAAATGAAAGTGGGGTGACATTCAAAAAACAATATTTGAATTGGCCTATACCTTCTATTGAGATTAATACAAATCCAAATTTAAATCCTCAGAATGAGGGATGGAGTTAAATAATTTATAATAGGCAAGCTTTCGCTGCTTTGAGATGAAAGCTTGCCTTTCCATTAATATAATATCATTAACACATGAGAACTACTTTCGCAATTTTTATAGTATCATTTATCGCTTTGGCATCATCTTGTGTATATAGTCCCCCGAAAGAGCCTGTAGACTATGTGAATCCTAATATTGGTACTATTGGGCATTTACTTGTCGCTACGGCTTCTATGGTACAACTTCCTCATGGAATGGTACAAATCGGACAAAATCCTTATCCCCCGCTAGCTGATAGGTATCTCGCAGACCGTATATCCGGATTTTCAGTCCGGGCATTACCTAAATATACGACTAAGCCATTTTCTTGGATTATGGCCACAACTGGAGCTCCACGAATTAATCCGAATGATTATGCATCAGGTTTTGATCATGATTTTGAGAAAGTGACTCCTTATTACTCATGGATATTACTTGAAGATTATGATATTGAAGCGGCAATGACTGTTACACAACATTCTTCTTTCTATAAATTCAAATATCCAAAGTCTTCAGAATCTAACATTTTGATGAATAATAATCAATGTGTCCGAGTTGTGGGAAATAATTGCATTGAATCGGTAGAGGCTGTTGATAGTACTCAAACTGCTTATTATTATGCGATTTTTAGTAAGCCCTTTAGGTCTTATGTCACATGGAAAGACTCCTTGATAAGCCAAGATGTAAAACAAGAAGGATTGGATATTGGAGCTTTGGTTACTTTTGACACCTCACAAGATGAGGAAATCATGGTAAAAATAGGGGTCTCTTTTATTGATATGGAACAAGCTAAGCGGAATCTTGAAATGGAGATTCCTGCATGGGATTTTGATAAGGTAAAAAATGATGGTCGAGAAATTTGGAATAATGCATTGGGAAAAATAAAAATCGAAGGAGGGACAGATAAACAAAAGACTATTTTTTATAGTGCGCTTTATCGTGTAATGCTGGGCAGCCAAACTCTTGATCGAAGTGAATATGGACGATATTACAGCCGATTGGATAAACAAGTTCACGATACCGAAGGACATGCATTCTATCAAGTTGGTTCTAATTGGGGATCTCATCATTCTTTATTTCCATTGGTATTATTGCTTGAGCCTGAGATCCAGAATGATATCATGCGCTCCTATATTCGTATGCAAGATGAGGGAGATTGGCTGGTCAATAGTGGTGGATATCGAAATATGATCGGACGTCATGAGGTAGCTACAATTACAGATACTTATATGAAAGGCTTTAGGGATTTTGATATCGAAAAAGCTTATGAGGCGATGAAACGTAATTCGAAGGAGGCCACGATGCTTTCACGGCATATTGGTAAAGATTGGAGATTGAACGAATTGGATAAGGTCTATTTAGAAAAGGGATTTTATCCGGCTAAACCTAGTGATCAGCCGGAGTGGGTCAAAGAGGTTGGTTTTGGACGCCAATCTGTAGCCTTGACATTAGAGAATTGTTATGATGATTGGTGCATGTCTATTCTGGCAAAAGAGCTTGGAAAAGAAGATGATTATCAATATTACTTGAATAGAGCCTATAATTATCGGAATGTTTTTGATTCGAAATCTGGATTTATGCGACCGAAGACGGCAGATGGGAAATGGATTGAGCCATTTGACCCTATTTGGTCTGGAGGACAGGGTGGACGAGATTTTTATACGGAAAATAATGGATGGAATTATACATGGTATGTTTTACATGATCCTCAAGGCTTAATAAACTTAATGGGAGGACAGGAGCCTTTTGTAGCCAAACTCCAGCAGATGTTTGAGACGAATGTTCCACTATATAAGAAATACGATTTTCTTAAACAATATCCAGATATGACAGGATGGATTGGAATGTATTCTCATGGTAACGAAATAACTTGGCATATTCCCTATCTATATAATTATGCGGGAAAACCTTGGATGACCCAACGCCGGATTAGGCAGATTTTGGACCTTTGGTATGGGGATGGCCCATTGGGTTTTTGTGGAGATGAGGATTATGGGGAAATGTCTTCTTGGTATATCCTTAGTGCTATGGGATTTTACACTGTTGCCCCCGGAAGACCTGTTTACGATATTGGAAGTCCTCTTTTTGAGAAATCTACGATTGATATAGGGGATGGGAAAAAATTCACAATCGAATGTAGGAATATTTCAACGCAGAATAAATATATTCAGTCTGCTTCTATGAATGGCAAGGAGCTCAATAGAGCTTGGTTTACTCATGAGGAACTAATGCAAGGAGGTACTTTATTATTGAATATGGGGCCACGTCCCAATAAAAAATGGGCAACGGATATAGAAAATTTACCTGTATCTTTAACACCGATTTCATCAAAGTAAAATAATCAATTTTATGAATAAGAAAAGATTTATCTCGTACTTATTTTTGTTATGTTTTCCCATTACTTTATTAGGGCAAAAAGGCTTAAATGACACTACGTATATTCTTACCTATGATCATGGAGGATTAATATTGTGGGGTGGGGAACATTTTATTGAGCGTTTGAAAAACGCTACGGAGTGGTTGGATAAATATCCTTCTTTCAAGATCGGGCTGGATAATGAGGCTCAGATTTATGATCATTTTGCCGAGGATGAGCCGCATTTGCTAAAAGAGATGAAAGATATCCTTTCTGCGTATGATGGAAGAATCGGTATCGGTTCCTGTACGTACGGGCAGCCTTTGTCCCAATTTATTAGTGACGAGTCAAACATACGGCAAATCGCTTATGCGCTTGATACCGAACGAAAAATATTCAATTATCGTCCTCCGGTGTATTTGATGAGCGAACATGCCATGCATAGTCAGATTCCTCAGATCATAAACGGATTTGGTTTTGACGGAGCGATTATGAGAACTCATTTCATGATGTATGGCTATAATCCTACATTCAACTATCCCATTGGATTATGGGAGGGGATTGATGGTAGCAGGATCTCAACCATTCCGACTTATGAAGGGGAAGGTGCCGCTTTTGGGAAAACAACGGTAGATACGTGGATACTTACCCGATATCCGAGTAAGGATGCTCCTCAGTCTCTTGATGATTATAGGAAACAATTCAAACATATAAATCCTTTGTTGGCCTCTAGAGCGGACGATTCCGGGTTACGTAGAGAGGAGCTTGTTGCTGAGTATGACAAAAAACCGAAATTCCAATTCATATTGTTGGATGAGTTATTAAGAAAATATCCTCAAGCGACAGATATTATGAGGACTCGTCCCAATGACTTTACGGTTCGTATGCCATGGGGGTATTGCGGAAATGAGATATGGAATGAGTCTAGGAAAGCGGAAGTGGAGGTCTTGATCGCTGAACGGTTGGCTGCCTTTAGTAAGATGTATGGTGGAGAAGCGTTTGAGAATGATTTGGACAAAGCTTGGAAAGATTTGTTATTAGCTCAACATCATGACATACAGATTGTGGGGCTAATACCTGAAGCGAGAAAACTTCTGCCTCGATCTTATGAGACATCTAATCAGGTTATCGAAAAATCTATGAATTTCTTTGCCAATCAGATGAAAGGAGAAGGACTTAAACAAGTTACAGTCTTTAATCCTCTTTCATGGGAGCATTCTCCTTGGGTTATGGCTTACATTTCTCTTCATAAAGGTGAGGCTAAGAATTTTATCGTGAGAAGTGGAAATAAAAGTTATCCTGCTTATGTTGTAAATTCAAATGAATATTCTGATGGTAGTTTGTTGGATGCTTTTGTTATATTTAAGCCTGATTTGAAACCTCTTAGTTTAACCTCTTTTTCAATTATGGCGGCTGAACCGGAGATGAATAATCCAGTCGATAACATACAGTATGATGAGGAGAATTTAATAATCAGAACCCCATTTTATAATCTTAAATTAAATGAGAAAGGTGGGTTTGACTATCTTAAATCCTCAAAGGGACAAGTGATTTTCAATAATAACCAAGCAAAATGCGCTTTTTTTGAAGGGACTATCGATGGAAGTGTCCAAGTTTCGGAGGGAAGATGGAGTATTTACAAATCGAAAGGATATATGCCATGGATAAAGTTAGTGGAGCATGGGTATATAGATGATATTCCATATACTTATGAAGTTATGCTTTATGAAGATAAACCTGTCATTGATTGTAAGGTCTCGTTTGATTTCAATGGCCAGATGATCGGTCATCCGACAGAAGATAAGCGGGATTGGCATTCTGGATTTATTCATGAAGAAAAACTTCGGTTTAAACTTTTTCATCAACTAGAGAAGACTTCGGTAGGCGTAAGAGATCTTCCTTTTGCGATATCAGAAACTTCTGATAAGTATATCGAAGGAAACTATTGGACGGCTTTGACGGACGGAGATAATGGGATAGCGATTTTTAATAAAGGTAATATGGGGAGTATAAAAGAGGATGAGCAATGCTTGTCTATTCCACTGGCTTTTTCTCATTATTATGTGTGGGGAATACGGCCTCTTTATGGTAAATACAGTTATGAGTTCGCTTTATATCCTTTTCAAGGAGACTGGAAACAAGCTGATCTTACAAAACGATCATTGGAATATGCGTTTCAAACACCAAGTGTACAGACTATAAAAACGTCTAACACGATGGATTGTGAGCTGCAACCTTTAAATGCTTCTTTAGAGAATGATGTTATTTTAACAGCATTATATCCCAATAAAGGTGGAATTTGGGCCCGTTATTTTAAATATGGAGAATTGACAAAGTCTTCATCTGTTAAATTTAATACTCAAAATACGGTTTTGAATGAAATTGATCTTGATGGAAATATATTGCAATTAGGAGTGAAAGACTTACATTTATCTCCTTGGCAGATTAAGACGGTCAAGATGAATATGAAATAAACTGTTATTAGATAATTAAATAAGGATAAGATATATGTCGGAATCATAGGGGTACTTCCAGCAGGTAGTACCCTGTTTCATATTTATACAATGCGACATGTGATTCTTTTCAGATACTAGCCTGAATAGTTTACGATAGTTTTGCTTCATCAATTTTAATTTTCATCTTTGTGGTAAGAATAGATGCTAGAGAATCGTTATTATTAATTACAATCTCATGAAGAAACTATTATTTCAGACAACCTTGTTTCTATTATTATGTAGTTGCATAAGTAAAATAGAAAAAACACCAGTAGATTATGTGAATAACCGGATTGGGAATATCAGTCATTTACTTGTGCCTACCTATCCCACTACCCACCTGCCTAACAGCATGTTGCGAATGATTCCGACTCATAATGAGTTTACGACGGATCGTATGGAGGGACTGGCCCTAAATAGTCCTTCCCATAGGCAAGGCCATTCATTGTTGCTGTTGCCTTATAGGGGGGACGTTAAGGATTTCGATGGGAATTTAAAATATCGATATGATCATGAGAAATCTACGCCTTATAATTATTCGGTGTATTTGGATGATTTCTCCGTAGGGGTGGATTTTGCGCCTGCTGCTAAATCGGCGATCTATCGTTTTCGGTTTGAGGATTCGGATCGACGGTTGATTTTGTTGAAAGCCAATGGAAAAGGAGAGATCGATATAAAGGATGGAGCTTTGTGTGGATATGATAATTTCGCCGGGATAAAACATTATTTTTATTTGGAGTTTGATGCCCAGCCCATTCAAGTTGATAGCCTCTCTCATTCTTTGGTATTTGCTGAATTTCCGGAATCGAAGGATGTGGTAAATGTTCGTTATGGAATTTCTTATATTGGAGTAGAGCAGGCCAAGCGGAATTTATATAATGAAATCAATGATTTCAATCTGGAGAAATTGGCCTCGCAAGCTCGTGATAAATGGAACGACGTGTTAGGCAAAATAAAGATTGAAGGAGGCACGGAGGATCAAAAGACCACATTTTATACCGCCTTGTATCGGGCGCACGAAAGAATGATCAATATTTCTGAAGATGGTAAATATTTTAGTGCGTATGACGGAAAGGTACATGAAGATAATGGGGTGGATTTTTGGGTGGATGATTGGGTATGGGATACCTATCTGGCCCTTCACCCGTTGCAAGTGTTATTGAATCCGGAGGCTCAAGAACAAAAACTGGCGTCTTATATCCGGATGTATGAGCAATCCGGGTGGATACCTACTTTCCCTTGTGTATTTGGGGATGCGCATTGCATGAACGGTAACCATGCGGCAGGTGTCTTTGCGGATGCCTTGAATAAAGGCTTGCGGTTTGACGTGGAAAAGGCTTTCGAGGGTATGAAGCATACGGTGATGACTGAGTCCATGATCCCTTGGTACCGGGGACCTAAAACGGCCTTGGATGATTTTTATCATGAGAATGGCTGGTTCCCCGCTTTGCATCCGGGAGAAAAAGAAGAGTTTACGGAGGTAGGACCATTTGAACAGCGACAAGCGGCAGCCGTAACTACAGCCGCATCCTATGACGATTGGTGTATCGCCCAATTAGCTAAACATTTGGGAAAAGATGAGGATTATCGATTCTTTCAGGATCGTTCTTATAATTACCGGAATGTCTTTAACAAAGAGACTCATTTCTTCCATCCGAAGGATAAAGATGGGAAGTTTATAGAACCGTTCGACTATATTTTTTCCGGAGGTATCGGGGCTAGGGCTTATTTTGATGAGAATAATGCTTGGACCTATAATTGGGATGTACGCCATCATATTCAGGATTTAATAGATCTTTTTGGAGGCAACACTCCTTTTATTGAGAGATTGGATCAGTTATTTGTTGAGGATATGAAAATGTCAAAATGGCAATATTACGCTCTTCATCCGGACGCTACGGGCAATGTCGGGCAATTCGTGATGGGAAATGAGCCTAGTTTCCATATTCCTTATCTGTATAACTACGCCGGTCAACCGTGGAAGACGCAAAAACGGATTCGTATGCTTATGGAAAGTTGGTTCAGGAATGATCTGATGGGTGTTTGTGGTGATGAGGATGGTGGTGGAATGTCGGCTTTCTATGTATTCTCCGCTTTAGGTTTCTATCCGGTTTCTCCGGGAGTGCCTGTTTATACGATAGGTAGTCCTTTATTTGATAAATCGGAGATTCAGTTGGCGAACGGGAAAGTGTTTACCATGATCGCTCATGGGGTTTCGTGGGAAAATAAATACATTCAATCCGCTAAGTTGAATGGCGCCGAGTATAATAAGACGTGGTTTACTCATGAGGATGTCATGAAGGGAGGAACATTAGAATTGTTTATGGGAGACCGCCCTAATAAGAAGTGGGGAGTGGGAGAAGGTGCGAATCCTCCTTCTGGTGAGTTTGTCGATTGATTTGGTTTGACGGCATGATTCTACGGTCAAAGATTCGTGAAATCATTTTGTAGATGTTATCTTTGCGTAAGTAAGTTACGAACAAGTGATTTATTCGTAAGTGACAAATAAACAGGAGGAGATATATTATGGCAACGAAGCAAATTCCATATGGCCTGACGGATTTCGAGCGAATCCGTACCGCCAATTATTATTATGTTGATAAGACTCGCTATATTGCGGAGGTGGAGCGGAACGCAAGTTTCTTTTTCCTTATCCGCCCGCGCCGTTTCGGGAAGTCGCTATTCTTGAATGTCCTCAGATGGTATTATGACGTGAACCGTAAGGATTCTTTTGAGGAACTCTTCGGCGACTTATATATCGGCTCCCATCCGACCCCGGAGCAGGGACAATATCTTGTACTGGATTTCAATTTCGCAGGCGTGAACCCAGATCCTGACGAGTTGATCCGCTCTTTTAATGATCACTGTGCCGCTCGTTTCCGGGAGTTTGCCTACTACTACGAACGTTTCTTCAATCCGGGCTTCCGGGAGAAAATGGAGAGTCTGCCAAATGCTGACGAGAAGTTGACCTACACGATCAGTGAGGCTAAACGCTTGAATCTCTCTATCTATCTCTTCATTGACGAGTATGATAACTTCACCAACGCTATCCTCGCCAATATGGGTGAGAAGCATTACAAGGCATTGACACACGGTACGGGCTTCTTCCGTTATTTCTTCAACAAACTGAAAGAAGGGGCTACGGGCGATGGCCCTATCAAGCGCATGTTTATCACTGGGGTATCTCCAGTGACGATGGACGACGTGACCAGCGGTTTCAATATCGGAGCCAACATGACGACAGATTACCGCTTTAATGGAATCATAGGTTTTAGCGAGGGAGAGGTACGGGAGATGCTGGCCTATTACAAGAGCGAGACAGGTTTTGAGGATAGTGTGGACGATCTGATCAACTTGATGAAGCCGTGGTACGATAACTACCGTTTCTCTACGAAGAGTCTGGACGAGCCTATGTACAACTCGGATATGGTACTGTATTTCATCAGCAATTACCTGCCCTTGAGATCGGCCCCGGATAAGATGATCGACAACAACATCCGCACGGACTACAACAAGCTCCGCCATTTGATCCGTCTCGACAAGCGGTTCGGCACGAACGCTTCGATCATCCAGGAGATCGTGAACAACGGCGAGACCACCGCAGTAATCAAGGATGCTTTTCCTGCCGAGGATATCGCCAAGCCGGACAACTTCAAGAGCCTGCTTTACTATTTCGGGTTGCTCTCCATCAAGGGTACCAAGCGTGGAGATACCCTTCTGGGCGTTCCCAACCTGACGGTACGTGAGCAATTATATACCTATCTGATCGAGGCTTACCGGGAAGCTGATGTCTTCTCAATAGAGTTATACAAGCTTCATGATCTGGTAAAGGACATGGCTTACGACGGAGACTGGAAGCCTGTGTTCGAGTATTTTTCCTCCGAGCTGGAGCGGCAGAGCGCTATCCGCGAGTTCATAGAGGGGGAGGCGCACGTGAAAGGTTTCC
The DNA here is from genome assembly GCF_001915675.1 of Parabacteroides sp. merdae-related_45_40. Taxonomy (NCBI): domain Bacteria; kingdom Pseudomonadati; phylum Bacteroidota; class Bacteroidia; order Bacteroidales; family Tannerellaceae; genus Parabacteroides; species Parabacteroides sp. merdae-related_45_40. The sequence goes on from NZ_MNQY01000046.1 coordinate 61,666, forward strand.
TACTGGCTTATCTAGGCTTGACCCGTACCTATATAATTTATCCGGAGTATGAGGCCAACAAGGGGTACGCCGATTTCTACATGATGCCCGACTTGATCCACCAGCCCGAGATAGGCTTTAGCTATATCGTGGAGGTGAAATACGCCCGTCGGGACGCTTCCGAAACGGAAATCGAGGCGTTGAGAGCCGAGGCCGCCATCCAGTTACGCCGTTACGCCGCAGACCCGAAGGTTCACGCTACTAAGGGGGATACGGAGCTTCGTCTTGTCACCTTGGTCTTTAAGGGTTGGAAGCTTGCTGTTTGCGAGATGGACTTGGCTTGATTTTGTTTTTATGCTATTTTTGATGGTAGATAATAATACGTTTAATCATCAAAAAAGGAGATATGAGCAAGAGAAAGAATAACCGCTTGGGCAAGGCGGGCATCACATTTTATACCTATGCCACCGAACGCATCCGGGAGAAACGTTTAGCGGGGAAACATAACACTGCCGATTTATATAGGACGACCCGTAATTGGATCTGCGCCTTTCTGGGTAGGAGAAACCTTCTTTTCCCGGAGATAACCCCGGGCTTAATAAGCCGTTTTGTCGCTTATCTGCAATCCGCCGGCTTGCGAGTGAATACCGTGAATACATACCTCAGCAACTTTCGCTCGATTTATAACCAAGCTTGTCGGGATGGTCTGTTGCCGGCTTGCGTCGTATCGCCTTTCGCGTACTTGAACTTGAAGCGGGAAAGAGCCGGATCTAGGGCGTTGGGAAACGAGTCGCTCCGGGAGATCGTGACCTTGAAGTCTGAGGAGCCGGATTTGGCGTGCGTGATCGACTATTGTACGTTCGCCTATTTATCTTGCGGCATGCCTTTCGCGGATATGGCTCGCTTGACTACGGCGAACCTGTATGGCGAGGAGATCGTATATCGGCGTAAGAAGACGGGAACCTTAATCCGTGTCGGGATAACGGCAGGGATGCGGCGGTTGATTAATAAGTATGCGGACGCTTCTTCCCCGTACCTTTTCCCTATTTTATCTCCGGGTAGAGAGGTAGGGCATGAGGAATACAAGGCGATACTGCGTTCGTATAATAACTCGTTGAAGAAGATCGGTCGTGCGCTATCTCGTCCCATTCATCTGACCTCGTATGTTTTCCGCCATACATGGGCAACGAACGCCTTGCGGAAACAAGTCCCTTTATCGATCATTAGCCAAGCGTTGGGGCATACCTCGGAAAAAACAACACGTTTTTATCTGGCCTCTTTGGAACAGTCGGAATTGAATCGTGCGAACGCTAGGGTGACGGAAGAGGTGGATTTGCTTTTGGCGGCTGGATGATGCCCTTATTCGCGAAATAAGGGGAGGAGCCTATTCTGCATAAAAATTACCTATAATAGGCTATTTTCAACGGAAGGCTTGGCAAATGTAAAAAATATTATTGATAAACAATCACTTTTATCTATTTATTAAGAAATAGGAATTGAAGGGGATACAGATATCGTATCCTCTAATTAATCCAAATTTATGCTTATTGCGCATATATCGTGGATATGCGGTTAAAAATAGTGGTTATGCGTGTTTTTTTTAGTTTATGTTGGACGTGCGATATCTCTTCCCCTTATTTCGCGAATAAGGGTGATAAACATTATTAAAAGGTAACGCCCCACTACCACGGGGCATTAAAGACAAAAAGCATCATGGCAGAAGAAAAGACCATCTTGACCGTAGATCTGTACGACAACGTATTAACCGAGAAAACCGGCGATTTCACCGGAAAGATCCGCATTACCGGAACCACGCGAACCTCAGACATCTCGAACCGCATCGTGAAGAAACGTACCGAGTATCGTCCGGAGACGATCACCAACATCCTCGACCTCTCCTACGACGAGATGATCGAGGCCCTCGCCCAAGGCCGTTGCGTGGTGAACAAGTTCGGGCAATGGCTGCTCACTATCAACGGCTCGTTCGACGGAAAGAAATCAGACTTCCGCTCTACGGAGAATAAGATCACCGTAATGTTCACCCCCAGCGCCACCCTCCTGAAGGCGCTAGAAAACATCTACGTGAACGCCGACGTAGCTACCGTGGGCCCGATGATCGAGAGCCTCACGGATTCTACCACGAACGAGAAGAACCTCCATATCACCCCGAACGCCCCGGCTATCATCTTCGGCAGCACGCTGCTTATCAAGGGGGATGATCCATCTGTAGGCGTCTACTTCACCAAGGACGAGGAGGGCGCCACGCCCGTGAAGGTCTCCCTCATCGTGCGCAACACCAAGAGCGAGATCATCATCCAGATCCCGCCACTCGCCGAGGGGCAGTACTGGCTGAGCGTCACTACGCAGGCAGGAGCGGGCTATTCTCTCGTAAAAGATCCACGCACCTACAAGTTTCCCATACTCCTGACCGTTGGCGTAGGAGGAGGAGGTGACAGCGAAAGCCCGGACGAGATCTAGGCGCATAGCGGGACGGGAGAGCCTCTATGCCTAGGGTAGGGAACACTGTTGCTCCCAGCCATGGGAACCGAGGCTTTCCCATGCCTATCAACCGGGGCTTTCCCACCCGTGGGAACACCGTTGTTCCTATACTCCTTACTAACGAATGTTAAATCATTTATTCATTATAAATTATAGCTCATGAGAAAACAACTTTTACTAATGCTGATCCTTTGCCTGTCGGCCACGATGGTCTGGGCGGAAAGGATAGATGTGTCTACGGCCCGTAAGGTGGCGGAAAACGTGGCTAATGCGGGTTCGGGCTTGCGCTCGGCTGGAGACTTGTCACTGGTTTATGCGGCTGCACCGGGGAAATCCGGTTCAGCCTTACGTAGCGGGACAGTGGATGGAGCCGCCGACTATTTCGTGTTCAATGTATCGGGAAACAAGGGATTTGTGATCGTCTCTGGAGAGGACCGGGCACTCCCTGTGTTTGGTTATTCGGACGAGGGTGCTTTTGATCCGGACAACCTACCGGACAACCTCCGCTACATGTTAGCTTACTACCAGAACCAAATTACCTGGTTGGAGCGTTCTGGCATAGAGGTTACCGCGGATATACAAGCCGAGTGGAGTCATTACCTAAACGGAACCAACTTTAGGTCTACCGCTCAAGAGGTAGTGCTGGAGACGGCAGAGTGGGATCAAGGGAAACCTTATAACGGGATGACTCCTCTGATCAGTGGCGAACATGCGCTTACCGGTTGCGTAGCTACAGCGCAAGCTATCATCATGCGCTATCACCAATATCCGGGGCGTGCGATTGGGGGCGTGTCCTCCTACGATGGTGTTTCCACTACCTATGATGATTATGATTGGGCGAATATGCCGCTTACTTATCCGAGGGATGGCTATGGTGATGCCCGAGACAATGCGGTGGCCAAGTTGATGTGGCATTGTGGGGCAAACGTGGAGATGAGTTATGGACTGTCGGCGAGTGGTGCAAGTATGAAACTTCCAGCCAAGTCTTATGTTGAGGTATTTGGCTATAGTCCGGCCATTCGTTATTTAAAAAAGGAAACTTATCGCTGGGAAGAATGGAAAGAGATGATTCGGGAAGAGTTAGACGCCGGGTATCCCTTGAGTTATGGCGGGCAAAGTTCGGGTGGAGGCCATGCCTTCGTATGTGATGGCTATGATGCACAGGGCTTCTTCCATATCAATTGGGGCTGGGGAGGTTATAGTAATGGCTTTTTTGCCTTGTCTGTGCTTGATTCGAACTATGGTAATGATGGTTATAGTGATAGCCAGGAGATGATCCTTAACATCCGTCCATCACAAACCGGTGACAAAAAATATGTTTATAAGCCGGTCGTGACGGACATATCATATTCAGGTTCGCTACCTTTAACTGGTAATGTCGGGATGTCTATCGGTTTACGTTATACCGCTTTCGATAATCTGGATTACTATGTGGGTTTGGCAGTTGTGGACGTATCGGGAAGGATCATCCAACAGCCATCCGATCCAAAATCCATGAATTTTGAGGCTTATGTTCCTGGATGGCGGAATTATTCGACCTATCGCAACATAACCTTGAGCACTTCTCTTGGCGAGGGACAAAGAATCGCTGTTGTCGGTTCTTCAGATGGACATGATTGGGAAGTGATACGCTGCCTTACGACATCACCTACAGGATTGGATAATGACGGCTTGATTGGTGCTCCGGCTGACAATCCAGACGAGCCGGCCGTTAACCCCGTGAATGTGAGTATTTACTGGAATCAGTTTGACGATGTTTTCATGGCTGTATCGGGATTGGACAATAACCAATATAACGGGCAAAACACACAAGGTATTTCCTATAAGTTGACCAATGTAACGGAGAATGTCATCTTACGTTATACCCTGAAAAACTATGCTGCTTGGAAAGGGCAGTTGGATGTTTATTATGGTGATAATAACTCTATTTATCAACCAAGTCAAGGAACGAAGGCCGTGATTGGCGAGGACGGGTCTTTCAGCGTGCCGGTCAGTCTGGCGCAGATATCCGAGGGAGCATACGTGAATTATCTAAAGGTCTTATCAGCCAAGCAGGGCGAGTTGTCTTACGATATTCAAGTATATCTTGAATCCGACCAAGCTAACCCCATATTCGAGGAGAATGATAAGCCGATGAGATTCATGGAAGCCCTTACCGGCTCGATCGCTCCGCATCCGATTATGGGGGCGAAGAACTCTAGAATCCCGTTCACCTATACGATCGAGAAGACAAATCAGTGGCTCGACGGGAAGCCATTAGGAGTGAGTGCCTCAATCTCTAATCTCAAGGCAGATCAAATAAAATTGTATTACGTAAGCGATGGGCAGGAGAAGGAGATCCCGTTGAAGTCGGGCGGGAATGATTATGTTTATTGTTATACGGAAGAAGATTTTGCCATAGGTACGTTGAGCGGCGGTGCTTCATACACCTTCAAGGTTGAGGTCAATGTGTTGATCGATAATGCTTCTATCTCTCTTGTGCCAAAGGTAAAGGATATCTATCATCCTGCCGGATCTGCTTATGCGGGCCTCCAAATAACGGATGCCCCGGTCGTAACCCATGCGATTACGACTGTCTTGACGAACTTGATTCCTCGGGAAGGTCTGCCTACTGTTATCGAGACCGGGAAAAACTTGTACTACAAACTGGAATGCAACAAGGAGGGCTATACGCTTCCAGATATGATTCAGGTGGAAATGGGGACAAAGGAGTTGAACGTGATTACACGACCCGACGAACTGAATGCGGAATGTACGTATAATCCGGAAACCGGGGAGATAATGGTTTATGCGGTAAACGGCGATGTGGTTATCACCGCTACCGCGGTTCCCGTACAGATCGTTACCTATTCCGTTAAGGCGACCTTGACAAATCTATTCTCTTCCCCTGCCATCGTAGACGCTACGACCGTGAAAGAAGGAGAGACATTCTCGTTTACCTTATCGGCGAATAACGGTTACATGCTTCCGGCATCCATTACGATAAAGATGTCCGGTTCCACTTTGGAGGCAGGAAAGGGATATACCTACGATGCCAAGACAGGCAAAGTAGAGATATTGAATGTGAGAGGTGAGGTAGCCATTACCGCTGAAGGAGTGTCTGAACCATCTGTTTACAAGATCACGGCAGACCTGAAGAACCTAACCTCCACACCGGCTATTACCTCGGCTACGACTGTGAAGGAAGGCGAATCGTTCATTTTCACCTTGAAAGCCGCAACGAACTACAAGCTTCCGGATGCGATCAGTATCTTGAAGGGCAATGATGCGCTGACCGCGGAAGAGTTCACATACGACGCTAAAACAGGTAAAGTCGTGATCAAAGCAGTTTCCGGTGACTTGACCGTGAAAGCTTCTGGCATTGATGACCGCCACTACGAGGTGATACTTAATCTTGTGGGAGTCACTTCCCAACCCGCCTCGTTCGATCCTGTATTGGTTAACGGTAAGGTAGAGCTGATCTTGAAGGCGGCCGAAGGCCATACGCTTCCGGCTACCGTTACGGTAATAATGGGCGGTAAGACTTTGATAGCCGGAACGGACTATACTTATAAAGCCTCTACAGGCGCCTTCTCTTTGGCTAAGATTACAGGTAAGCTTTCTATTTCTGCGGAAGGCGTGAAGAATAGCTATCCGGTTACGACTTCATTAGTTAATATCACTTCCGACATTCCAACGAATGTCAAGGCGACATTTGGTGATACCTTCGTATGTAAACTTTCAGCGAATGAGGGCTATACGCTTCCGACTGAGGTTACGATCGTGATGGATGGTAAGACCTTGGTAGACGTGACTGATTATACCTATGATGCCGCTACGGGAAAAATCTCTTTGAAGAAAGTAACCGGTGAGTTAGCGATCACGGCGCAAGGCGTACAGAAGAGCTATGCGGTAGCCCTTACGTTAAAAGACTTGACTTCTGATATCTCGCAAGGCAAGAAGATTAAACATGGTGAGACCTTGACCGGTAAGTTATCTGTAGTGACCCCACAGTACGGGCTTCCTTCCACGATCGAGGTGATGATGGGTGGTAAAGTGCTGGCTGCTGGTTCCGGTTATTCCTATGATCCGAAGACCGGGGAGATAGAAATAAAGAACGTAACCGCTGAGGTTTCAATTAAAGCTTCTGGTGCGGAGATCTTCCAAGTGAAAGAACAGACCGAGAACATAGAGATTAAGACTTCCGGAGAGACTGTGAAAGAAGGAGAGCCATTCAAATGTGAATTAGCACCAGCTACGGGATACAAATTCCCTTATGTCATAAAGGTGATGATGGGTGGTCGTTTGTTGAAGCAAAAGAATTTGCTTAGGGCAGCAGGTTCTGAGTACTATACGTATGACAATACGACGGGAATAATCGAGATTGAGAATGTGGATGGCGAGATCGTTATTGAGGCGAAAGGTGTACAAGAGGGCTTCTTTGAGGTAATCCCGAATCTTGTTAACCTCACTTCCGATCCGGCTTCTTTCGAGCCTTTGGCTAAGGATTCCAAAGTGGAACTTACGCTGAAAGCAGCCTCCGGCTATACGCTTCCGACATCCATTATTGTGAAGATGGGAGAGAATACGCTAGCGTCTACGGATTATACATACAATTCTGGCACGGGTGCTTTCGCATTGGAGAAGATCACGGCTACCTTGGTGATTACGGCGGCAGGTAATAGGATTCCGGATCCGGAACCAGAACCGGAGCCAACCCCGACCACCTACATGGTGACATTGCCGGTTGTAGAGGGCGCTACCTTGATTGCGGAGTCTTCCACGAATGTAGAATCCGGCAAGAGTTTTGCGTTCACACTGACTTTGAAGGACGGCTACAGTGCGCCTCAACTGACAGTGAAAGCGAATGGCTCAGTACTTGGTCCGGTATCAAGCGGCCGTTATGTGATTGAGAAAGTAACGAGTAATATCGTTGTTACCGTAACAGGCATCGTGAAAGATAATCCTACTGATAACGCAGAGGTAGATCCCAATGGCTTGCGAGTATGGGGAGAGAATGGACGATTGCATATCCAGACTCCTGTTATGGACACAGCTTGTATCGTTACATTCGAAGGGCGTTTGTATAGGAACTTATCTTTGCCTGTAGGCGAGACTATCACGAGTATTCCACAAGGGTCTTATATAATTTATATTGGCAACCAATCCTACAAGATCCGCTTCTAGCTATTCTTGAGGAATCATAGGAAGGCGAGTCATTTGCGAGTGGCTCGCCTTTCTTGTTTAATAAATCTTAATATTTACCGGGGATATAAGTATCGTAAGCCATTAGAAAGTATATTCATGCGTAATCTCAATCTATTTATCATGAAATGTATATCTATCTACTTTGTGACCCTATTGTTACTGATGTCGGGCTGTGAATCCGGACGGAGGATCCTCTTAAAAGATCTTCGTTGTGAGAACTTGGAGAATCCGGTCGCGATCGACAATACCCATCCCCATTTTAGCTGGAAAATCGAGACAGACGGGCAAACTATGCGGCAAGCGTATTTTGAGATACAAGTAGCCACGGATAGTTCCTTGCTGGCTCAAGGCAAAGCCGATCTATGGAATTCAGGTAAGGTGGAATCGTCCGCTTCCGTGATGGTCCCTTATCGAGGAAAAGAGTTGCGATCTAGTGTGCTGGCCTATTGGAAAGTCCGGGTATGGGATAATAAGGGGGAATCCTCGGATTGGAGTCCAATCAATCGCTTTGGGATCGGGCTTTTGGATAAAGCGGAATGGCAAGGGAAATATATAGGGATGCCGGATGAGAAGAATCCGATGTTAAGGAAGAAGTTCGAGCTTCAAGACCGTGATGCCACATTACTCCTTCATGTAAACTCCTTAGGGTATCATGAGATCTATTTAAATGGGAGGAAGGTATCGGAAGATGTTCTCTCGCCTGCGGTATCTCAATTAAACAAAAGATCATTATCGGTGACGTACGATCTTACGCCGTACGCAAAGCAGGGAATAAACGACTTATTGCTCTGGTTGGGCCGTGGTTGGTACAGAAAAGCTACTTTTAATGCCGTTCATGATGGGCCGTTGGTTAAACTGCAATTGGACGAGATTCAAAGAAATGGCACTACAAGTACGCTACTCGTTACGGATAGCTCTTGGGAAGGCCGGGGAAGTATGTATGGTGAGACCGGTACCGGTACTTGGTATCCCCATCAATTCGGGGGTGAATGTGTGGATGGGCGGAAGGCGTTGCCGGATTTGACAACGGCTACGCTCGACGAACTGGATTGGAAGCCGGTGTTGGAGGTGGAGGTACCCGGGATAGAGGTAAGTCCCCAGATGTGTGAGCCTAATCGAATACAAGAGATTATCCGTCCCAAAGGAATCAAACAAATAGGGGACAGTATTTGGCTCGTAGATATGGGAAAGGCGTTGAATGGTTGGGTTGAGCTGAGTTTCCCAAAATTACCGGAAGGCCACCGGGTCCGTATGGAATATACGGATTGGTTAAATGAAAACGAAGATTTCAAGCCACAAGAGGAGAACGGACAGTATGAGGATTGGTATATCGGTTCCGGACAAGGCAAAGAGGTATTCCGAAATAAATTTAACCACCATGCGTTTCAATATATAAGGATATCCGGTTTGGCGAAAGCTCCCGAGGAGGTAACTGGCTATCTGATTCATACGGATTATAAGGATGCCTCGTCTTTCGAGTGCTCGGATCCGGACTTGAATGCTATCTATGCGATGATCAAATATACTTTCAAGAACCTAGCTTTCAGTGGTTATATCGTAGACTGCCCGCATTATGAGCGTATGGGATACGGTGGGGATGGAAATGCCTCTTGTAAGAGTTTCCAGACATTGTATGAGGGCTCTTCCGTGTATATGAACTGGATGCAGATGTGGCAGGATTGCATCCGTGAGGATGGGGGGATGCCGCATTGCGTACCGAATCCATACCCGGCGGGAGGTGGTCCGTATTGGTGTGGCTTTATTATCACGGGATCGTGGCCGACTTATTTGAATTATGGGGATAGCCGTCTGATCGAGCGATATTATCCGGTTATGCGACATTGGTTGCGTTATGTGGATGCGTATACGGTCGATGGGTTGCTGAAACGTTGGCCGGATACGGATTATCGGGCATGGTATTTAGGGGATTGGTTGGCTCCGGCGGGTGTCGATTATACGGCGCAGTCATCGGTAGATCTGGTTAGTAACTGCTTTATAAGCGATTGCCTCACTACGATGGAGAAGATCGCGAAGGTATTGGGGAAAGCGGAGGATGCCGCTAAGTATAAAGAGCGTCGCCAACGATTGAACGAGCTTATCCAGAAGACTTTCTATGATCCGGAGAAGAAACAGTACGCTACAGGCTCCCAGATCGATCGGATTTATCCGATGTTGGTCGGCGTGACAGATGAACAGCATATGCCCGAGGTAAAGGAAGGCTTATATCGAGAGACTTTGGAGAATTGTAAGGGCCATATCGGTTCCGGTTTGGTGGGTGTTACGATCTTGACCGATTGGGCGATAAAGAACGGAGAGGCTGATTTTCTCTATTCCATGCTGAAAAAGAGAGAGCTACCGGGATATCTATATATGATCGATCAAGGGGCTTCTACGACTTGGGAATACTGGTCGGGAGAACGTAGTAAGGTTCATAATTGTTTCAATGGCATTGGCGCTTGGTTCTGTCAGGCGATCGGAGGGATCTTGCCGGATGAGGATAGGCCGGGCTATAAACATTTCTTTATCAAACCTCAGATACCGAATGGCGTGACGTGGGCGAGAGTGGCGAGAGAGACCCCTTACGGTACGGCACGTGTGTCTTGGACTATGGAGAACCGATCGCTTTCCCTTGATCTGGAGATACCAGCGAATAGTACGGCGACCTTTATCGCTCCATTTAACGTATCGAATTGTGTGTTAGATGGGAATAATGTAGAAATATCGGCGGGTTCGATTCTGTTGGAAAGTGGAAAACACACGCTATCGCTACCTGCGGAATAGGAATCATATGATTCCCTTCTTTTGGAAATAAATATAACTTAATACTACGAATATAACATGATTAAAGAAACATTATTAGCCTCTGCTTTCGGCTTATTGGGATTGGTTACCGTAGCTTGCGGCTCTCAAAAGAAAGATCTGATGGCGGGAACAGATTATGTAAATCCCTTTATCGGGGCGAGTACGAATACGGAGGCGGCCGGTGCTTACCATGGCTTGGGGAAGACCTTCCCCGGTGCGACCACCCCTTTCGGTATGGTACAGGTAAGTCCGAATACGATTACGGGGGGCGACAATGGTTCCGGATATAGCTACGAGCATGAGACGATCGAGGGATTCGCCTTTACGCAGATGAGTGGTATCGGCTGGTATGGTGATCTGGGTAATTTATTGGTAATGCCTACCGTGGGCGATCTGCGCACGAACTCAGGAAAAGAGGGGGGCGTAGCCGGGTATCGTTCCCGGTATGATAAATCTTCCGAGGAGGCCAAGGCTGGATATTATAAGGTATTGCTAAGCGATTACCAGATACAAGCGGAGGCGACAGCGGCTCCTCATAGCGGTATGCTGAGATTCGTTTTCCCCGAGAATAAGCAGTCCCGCATCCAGTTGGACTTAGCCCGTCGTGTAGGAGGTACTTCTACGTATCAGGCGGTTCAAGTGATAGATGACCATACGATCGCCGGACGAATGGAATGTACGCCGGAAGGCGGAGGCTGGGGGAATGGTGAGGGTTCTTCCCGGTATACCGTGTATTTTTATGCGCAGTTCTCCAAACCGTTGAAAGATTATGGTGTATGGAGCGTGGATATTCCGGAAGGACAGGATCGTCATCGGGAATTCGTGGAGAGCCCGGCTTTCCAGACATTGACAGCGAACGCGAAGATTTCGGAGAGACCAAAGGCATATGAGGGTGAGCACCTCGGGTTCTTTACGGAGTTTGAGACCGAGGCGAATGAGGAGGTTCTTTTCAAGGCCGGTATTTCCTTTGTAAGCTTGGAGGGTGCGGAAAAGAACTTGAAAGCGGAGATCAAGGATTGGGATTTTGACGCGGTACGTTCTCGTGCCCGCTCGTTGTGGGATACGGCTTTGGCTAAGATGGATGTCAGCGGTGGAACGGATGAGCAAAAGGTGATCTTCTATACTTCCTTGTATCATACGATGATCGATCCGAGGATTTACACGGATGTGGATGGTCAGTATATGGGCGCGGACGGAAAAGCGCATAAGTCGGATACGTTCACGAAACGTACGATCTTTAGCGGTTGGGACGTGTTCCGTAGTCAGATGCCTTTGCAAACGATTATTAATCCGGTATTGGTGAATGATTTGTTGAAGTCATTGACAACGATGGCAGAGGAGAGTGGTCGTGAGTACTATGAGCGATGGGAGTTGTTGAACGCCTATAGCGGTTGTATGTTAGGAAATCCGGCTATATCGGTCTTGGCGGATGCCTATGCGAAAGGTATTTGTAGCTTGGATATGGAAAAGGCTTATCGGTATGCGGATAAAACCTCGAGAATGTTCGGGAATGCGGAGTTGGGCTATACCCCGAATCCGCAGAGTATCTCCAAAACCTTGGAGTATGCGTATACGGAATGGTGTATGTCTCAGTTGGCGAAATCATTAGGAAAACAGGAGGATGCGGTTTATTATGCGAAGTTGGCTCAGTCTTACCGGAATTTATATGATGCGGAGAAACATAGCTTCCGCCCGAGAGAAGCGAATGGCCGGTTTGAGGCTTGGCCGGAAGAGGGTAAGCTGAAGGAATGGTACGGCTGTATGGAATGCAATGAGCTGCAACAGGGATGGTTCGTGCCTCACGATATTCCGGGTATGGTGGAACTGATGGGAGGAACGGAACGGGTGATCGCCGATCTGGATACGATGTTCGACAAGACGCCTACGGATTTCCTGTGGAACGCTTATTACAATCATGCGAACGAGCCGGTTCATCATGTGCCTTTCTTGTACAATCATTTGGGACAGCCGTGGAAAACCCAGAAATGGTCTCGTTTCATTTGCGATAAGGCGTATAAGAATAAGGTAGAAGGCTTGGTTGGAAACGAGGATGTCGGTCAGATGTCCGCTTGGTATGTATTGGCGGCATGTGGTTTGTATCCGGTTTGTCCGGGAGATACTCGCTATGAGATATCCAGCCCGGTTTTTGAGAAGACCGAGATCCAGGTTGGTGAAGGGAATACATTTATCATACGAGCCAACCGAAATACCCCGGAAAACACCTATATCCAATCCGCTAAATTAAACGGGATGGATTATACGAGATGCTATCTTGATTATAAGGATATTATGAAAGGTGGCGTACTAGAATTGGAGATGGGCCCCGAGCCGAATACAAATTGGGGCGTGAATAATTAATCAGTAAATAAAATAACATGAAACTCAATACTTTTTATAAACAGGGGGCGGCTTTAGCCCTCTGTTTAACCCTCTCTTTCCCTGTTTTTGCGGAGAAAGACTTGGTACAATACGTAAATACTTTGCAAGGAACAAACTCGACTTACGAATTGAGTTGGGGAAATACCTACCCGACTACGGCGGTTCCCTATCCCATGAATAGCTGGTCTCCACAGACCGGGAAGAATGGTGATGGTTGGAAATACCAATACTCGGCCACTACGATCCGGGGTTTCCAACCGACGCATCAATGTAGCCCTTGGGTGGGAGATTACGGGGTATTCTCTTTGATGCCTGTATCGGAATTGGTTGTTGATGAGTCCAAACGGGCGACTCCGTTCTCTCATGATAAGGAAATTGCCAAGCCTCATTATTATAAGGTTACGTTGGAGAATGGTATTACCACGGAGTTCTCTCCAACTACCCGTTCCGCTCATTTCCGTTTTTCCTTTCCCGCGAAGGGAGACGCTTTTCTCGTACTGGATGGCTATACGAAAACCAGTCAGGTACAAATCGATGTAGCGAACCACCGGATCACCGGCTATGTACACAATGGGGCTTTCTCTCCGAAGACACATAAGAATTATTTTATCATTCAATTTGATAAGCCTTTCGTTAGCTATGGTACATGGGAGAATCGTAAGAATACGATCCAGAAGAATAATTTGAGCTGGGAAGGGGAAGGAATCGGTGCCTATGTACAATTCGCGAAAGGCTCTAAGGTACAGGCCAAGGTATCTACCTCTTATATCAGTCCGGAACAAGCGGAGGTTACGATGACTCGTGAGCTAGGTAAGCACTCATCGGTAGAAGTGACGAAGCAAGCGGCTGCTGACGTATGGAACCAGCTATTGAATCGTGTGTTGGTGGATGGTGGAAGCGAGGAGGATATGAAAACCTTCTACTCCTGCATGTTCCGTGCCAATTTGTTTTCCCATAAGTTTTATGAGGAGAAAGAGGATGGTTCTCCTTACTACTATAGTCCGTACGATGAGAAGATTCATGATGGATATATGTTTACCGATAATGGTTTTTGGGACACTTTCCGTTCCCAGTTCCCGCTGACCAATATCTTGCACCCTACGATGCAGGGGCAATATATGCAAGCCTTGCTAGACGCTCAGGAGCAATGTGGCTGGTTGCCTTCTTGGTCGTTCCCGAGTGAGACCGGCGGGATGGTCGGGAATCACTCGATCTCTTTATTGACGGATGCTTGGGTGAAGGGTATCCGCACTTTCGATCCGGAGAAAGCCTTGAAAGCGTATGCGCATGAGGCGATGAATAAGGGACCTTGGGGCGGTGCCAACGGACGGGTTCGTTGGAAGGATTATTATCAGTTGGGATATATACCTTATCCGGAATCCATGGGATCTACGGCACAGACGTTGGAATATTGCTATGATGACTTTTGTGCGTATCAGTTGGCGAAAATGATTGGGAATAAGTTTTATGAGGAGGTCTTTGCCCGCCAGATCTATAATTACAAGAATGTGTACGATCCTTCTGTCGGTTTTATGAGAGGTCGTAAATTGGATGGTAGTTGGGCGGATTTCGATGCTTTCGAATGGGGCGGTCCTTATTGCGAGGGGAATGCTTGGCATTACAATTGGTCGGTTTTCCATGATGTCCAAGGGTTGATCGATTTGACAGGAGGTGATGAGCGTTTCGTGGCGAAGATCGACTCTGTTTTCGCTTTACCCGGTATCGTGAAATATGGAACATACGGAACGAAAATTCATGAGATGCTGGAGATGGAATTGGCGAAGATGGGACAGTACGCCCAAGGTAATCAACCGATCCAGCATATGATTTACTTGTATAGTTACGCGGGTCAGCCTTGGAAGACGCAATATTGGATTCGTCAGGTGATGGATCGGTTATATAATAGCTCGGAAAATGGTTATCCGGGTGATGAGGATCAAGGCGGTATGTCTTCTTGGTACGTATTGAGCGCGTTGGGTATCTACAGTGTTTGCCCGGGGACGGATGAGTATGTATTGGGTAGCCCGAAATTCCGGAAAGCTACGATTACGATGGAGGATGGCAAGAAGTTCGTGATCGAGGCGAAAGGGAATAGTAAGGATAACGTATATATCCAAAACGCTACCTTGAACGGGAAGAGACATACACGTAATTATATCCATTACAGCGATATCGTGAATGGGGGCGTGCTGGAGCTTCAAATGGGCAATCAACCGGAGAAGACGAGAGGAACTGCGAAAGAGGATCGTCCTTTCTCGTTAAGTAAATAAGTTTTTGGCTGTAAAATCTGTATATTTGTCCCCGTAGTTCCTTGAAAACAAGGCTACGGGGAATTAATCATTAATATTCACTGATATGAATTGGATGAAAAAGGTAGCGGTAGCGTTGGTTTGTTTGCTTCCGCTCGGTTTACAGGCAGCGAAGGTAGATACTTTGCAAGTGAAAAGTCCTTCGATGAATAAAAGTATAGAGGTAGTCGTGGTAAGTCCGGATATGGCCGCGACGGAAGCGTGTCCGGTGATTTATTTGTTACATGGCTATGGCGGTAACGCTCGTACATGGGTCGGTATCAAGCCGGATCTACCTAAGATCGCTGATGAGAAGGGTATCTTTTTCGTATGCCCGGATGGTAAGAATACGTGGTATTGGGATAGCCCTTTGAACGCTGATGTACGGTATGAGACTTTCATCTCGGATGAGTTGGTGAAATACGTGGATTCCCATTATAAGACAGTGGCCGATCGTAAGGGACGTGCTATTACTGGTTTGAGCATGGGTGGACATGGCGCTATGTGGAATGGTCTTCGTCATAGCGATGTTTTCTCCGCGGCGGGAAGTACCAGCGGTGGCGTGGATATCCGCCCTTTCCCGAAAAACTGGGAGATGAGCGTACAAATAGGTGAGAAAGCAAAATATCCGGAAAACTGGGAGAAGTACACGGTTATCAATTTGGTTCCAACCTTGAGGAAAGACCAGATCGCTTTGATCTTCGATTGCGGTGACAGCGATTTCTTTTTGGAGGTGAATAAGAACTACCACGAAGCGTTATTAAAACAAGGCATCGACCACGACTTTATCACTCGCCCGGGTAATCACGATTCACAATACTGGAATAATTCTATTGATTACCAGATCCTCTTTTTCTGGAAACATTTCTTGAAGATGAAGGCCTTGTGATAAGACCGTTTGGCGATTTGACATTTTGACATTTTGTAAACTGAAGTCCCGGAGAACCGATTTTTCCGGGACTATGTACGACTCATTGCCAAATACGCAAGAAAAAAACAATAATTCGTTCATTGATAATACAATACCGAAAAACCGCCTTTCATTCTAGCGAAAATAATTCATCCTAATTCATATCCATTGACTTCTTCGGGCTATCCGATAGGGTTACGACTGGGTTCTAACCGGGTTACGATGCCTATTCACGACTATTGACAACCCTATTCGTGACTGTTTATAATGCCTAACGGCAGTATTGGCGTCGCCCAACGCGACTATACGTGTAGGCTTTTGTCGCCTTTCGTGCTTAAAAACGGGAATACTCTCACTTAAAAGGGCGTTTTATAGCCCC
This sequence comes from Parabacteroides sp. merdae-related_45_40, assembly GCF_001915675.1. Classification (NCBI taxonomy): domain Bacteria; kingdom Pseudomonadati; phylum Bacteroidota; class Bacteroidia; order Bacteroidales; family Tannerellaceae; genus Parabacteroides; species Parabacteroides sp. merdae-related_45_40. The sequence goes on from NZ_MNQY01000046.1 coordinate 78,089, forward strand.
TCACGTCTACTGGTTGGGGCGATTCAAACGAATGCCTTGTCACGATTCGCATTCGAAAAGAAGCATAAAGAAAGTTTCCCGCTGTTATACTCCATATGTACGCTAATTTTCGTACTTTTGCCTCTTGAATCTTGAATATACGAAAGCGATGAATTATCAGATAGATGCTCCGGGTTCCGCTATCCGGACTACCGTAAAGCTTCCCGCTTCTAAAAGTATCAGTAACAGGGCATTGATCTTGAATGCGCTAAGTTATAGCGCATACGATGTGGAGAACTTATCCGATTGCGATGATACAAATTTGATGGTAAAGGCATTGAACTCGAACGATCGGGATTTTAATGTGGGTGCGGCGGGTACGACGATGCGTTTCCTTACTGCTTTCCTCTCGAAGGTGGTGGGCGAATGGACGATTACGGGAACCGAACGCATGAAGAACCGTCCGATCAAGGTGTTGGTGGATGCGCTGAACGCTTTAGGTGCCCGGATCGAGTACATGGAGAAGGAGGGTTATCCTCCTTTGCGTATTTTCGGAAGCGCCTTGCAAGGCGGAGAGATCTCGCTACCGGGAAATGTCAGCTCTCAATATATATCCGCTATCTTGATGATCGCCCCGTTAACAGAAAATGGGGTTACGTTGCATTTGGAGGGCGCCATTATCTCTAGGCCCTATATCCATATCACCTTGCAATTGATGGAGCAATATGGAGTGAGAGCCTCTTGGACGGAGAATACGATCAAAGTACTTCCCCAAGAGTATAAGCCGATTCATTTTACAGTGGAATCTGATTGGAGTGCCGCTTCTTATTGGTATGAGATCATGGCGTTATCGAAAAATGCTGAGATCGAATTGTTAGGTTTATTCAAGAATAGCTTGCAGGGAGATGCCGCCGGAGCGAAGTTGTTCGCTCAATTGGGAGTGGGCACTACTTATACGAAACGTGGAGTAGTGTTAAAGCATACTGGAAATATCTGTGAGAAATTGGTTTATAACTTCGTGAATGAACCGGATTTGGCTCAAACCTTTGTGGTGACTTGCGTGTTATTAAATATCCCTTTCCGCTTTATGGGACTTCAATCATTGAAGATCAAGGAGACGGATCGGATCGAGGCATTGAAGACAGAGCTTCGTAAATTAGGTTATGTGTTGACGGATCGCAATGATAGCATCTTGGAGTGGAACGGTGAACGCAAGGAACCGGAGTCGCATCCGGTAATCGCCACTTACGAGGATCATCGGATGGCTTTGTCATTCGCTCCCGCCGCTTTGGTACGTCCCGAGGGGATAGAGATCGCCCACCCGCAAGTGGTCAGCAAGAGTTACCCCCATTATTGGGAAGATCTTAAGGCCGCTGGTTTCTCTATTAGGGAATCAGCCCTTTAATTTTCAGTTTTCAATTCTCAATTTTCAATTGAATTATGTGGTACATTGTCATAAGTCTTATAGGTCTGGGTGTCGTAGCCGCTATCGCCGGGTATTTCCGGAATAAGAAACTTCAGAAGATGCTGGAACGGGGGGAGATCTCGGAGATCCCCGAGGCACAGGAGATCCCGGAGGTTTGCTGCGGACAACATGAGACTTGCGAGCGGGATAGTTTATTAGCCGCCGTCAGCAAGAAAATCGAATATTATAACGATGAGGAACTGGATCGGTTCCAAGGAGTGGAAGCGGACGCTTACGATGAGGAAGCCGTTGAGGAGTTTAGTGAAGTGCTTTATACCCTCCGGGAAGTGGAGGTGGCCGGTTGGCTCCGTAGCTTGCAACTGCGGGGGATCAATTTGCCGGATGCCTTGAAGGATGAGGCATTCTTGATCATTGGCGAACGCCGTACTCATTAATTTAGGAAACGAATCATATGGATTTATTGCAATATGCCTTTTTTCAGAATGCCTTGATCGGGAGCTTGCTAACCGCTATCGCTTGTGGGATTGTCGGGACTTACATCGTATCCCGCCGGTTGGTATTTATCAGCGGAGGGATCACGCATGCTTCGTTCGGTGGTTTGGGCTTGGGTTTTTATCTGGGAACAAATCCGATCTTGATGGCGATGCTGTTCTCCATCCTCTCCGCTTTTGGCGTGGAGTGGGCGAGCAAGACGCAAAACGTAAGGGAGGATTCCGCTATAGCGGGCGTATGGTCGCTGGGTATGGCTTTGGGAGTGATCTTCATCTTTCTTACCCCGGGGTACGCCCCGAATCTATCCGCTTATTTATTTGGTAATATATTAACGATCTCTACGGCCGATATCTTATGGATTTTAGGGTTGGTGGTATTGTTGATACTCATATTCTCCCTTTTCCTCCGTGAGATTGTTTACGTGGCGTTCGATCGTGACTTCGCTGTCACGCAAGGCCTGCCGGTAAAATGGATCGAGTATACGATGATGTGCTTTATCGCCATGACAATTGTTCTTTCGATCCGGTTGGTAGGGATTATGCTATTGATGAGTTTGCTGACCTTGCCTCAAATAACGGTGAACTTGTTTACTTCCGACTTCAAGAAGATCATATGGGGAAGTATCGCGATCGGCTTTCTGGGTTGCGTGTCCGGACTGGTTCTTTCTTATTTCCTGAACGTGCCTTCTGGTGCGTTTATCATCTTGTTTTTGGTGGTCCTCTTTTTGGCCTTGAAAGCAATAAAACCGTTGTTACGGCGTTAATTAAAGAATGAAAAAAGGGTTTTATTACATAGTGGCGTTATTAACGGTACTCTTGCTTTGGTCGTGCAGCACGAAGAAGAACACGAAAGCGAGCCGTTTTTATCATGCCTTTACGACCCGTTATAATATTTATTTCAATGGAAAACAAGCGTTTGACGAGGCACTGAAAAGCCAACAGGACGGATATAAAGAGAACTATTCCGACAGGATCTATATGTATCCGATTAGCGCCCAGCCTAAAGACAAAGCCGAGCCCGGCGGCCCTTTCGACCGGACGATCGAGAAAAGTAATAAAGCTATTAAACTACACTCCATAAAAGCGAAACCGGCCAAGAAACCGGGCTGGCGGAATAATCCCAAACTACGTGCTATCCAAGAACAAGAGGAATATAACCCTTTCTTAAAGAATAGTTGGCTGATCATGGGACAGGCGCAATTCTACAATGCCGATTTCCTGCAAGCCTCCGCTACCTTTTCCTATATAGCCCGTCATTACGCGAAGGACGAGGAGGTCGTGGCCGAGGCCCGTTTGTGGCAAGCCCGTTGTTATTCCGAGATGGGTTGGTTCTATGAATCCGAGGATATCTTGGATAAGATGAACAAGAACGGTATTCCTGCTTCCGCTTTGAAGCAATATGCGGCGGTGTATGCCGATTATTTGATCAAGAACGGGCAGTTCGAGGATGCCATCCCTTATCTGAAGACCGCTATCAAGGCGGAGAAAAACCGGAAGCAACGTACCCGGATGAAGTATCTTTTGGGACAAATCTATGCGGATCAAGAATTAGATGGCTTGGCTTATAAGACCTTTGGTGAGGTAGCCCGTTCGAATCCTCCGTATGAGTTGGAATTTGCCTCACGTATCCGTCAGACAGAAGTATTCTCGGGTACGAATTACTTGAAAGTGGTGAAGATGCTCGAGAAAATGGCGAAAAGCCAAAAGAATAAGGATTATCTGGATCAAGTATACTATGCTTTAGGAAATGTATACCTCAGCCGGGAAGATACGGTGAATGCCATAAAGAACTATCAACTCGGTATCGATAAGAGTACATTGAATGGAATGGATAAGGCGATCTGCCAGATAAAGCTGGGAGATATCTATTTTACGATGCGGGATTACGTGAAAGCGCAACCTTGCTTTAGCGGAGCCTTAGCCGGAATTCAAAAGGAATACAGGGATTATGAACGGGTTTCTAAATTGTCGGCGATTCTGGATGAATTGGTTGTGCATGTAGAAGCGGTCCATCTTCAAGACAGTTTGCAAGCCTTGGCTAAATTACCGGAAGCGGAGCGGTTAGCGATTATCGATAAGAAGATTGAGGAGGTAAAGAAAGAGGAGGAAGAGGCGAAAGCCTTGGCTGAGAAGGAGGCTTATCTGGCCGAGCAGGAAGCGAAAGGCACCGGAATCGACCGTCCCGGTACGGAAACCAACGCTGTTGTCTTGCCGAATGCGTCCGGTGGAGCGTCTTTCTATTTCTATAATCCTCAGACTGTAGCGCAAGGAAAGACACAGTTCCAGCGTAAATGGGGACGTCGTCCGTTGGAAGATCACTGGCGCCGCCGTAAGAAGGAACTCTCTACCTTTAATGAGAATCTGGATGAGGAGATGCTGGCCGAGGGAGATTCCACCCAAATGGTAGGGCCGGACGGTGAGCCGTTGCCGACCGATTCGATAGGCGGTGATCTGCCGGCTGTTGCCGCCGATGATCCGCATACCCGTGAGTATTATCTACAGCAGCTACCTTTCACGCAAGAGGATATAGACGCTTCTAACATTATTATTATAGACGGTCTTTACAATATGGCGATGATCTATAAGGATAAGTTGGAGGATATCCCCTTATCTGTCGAGGCGTTCGAGAATTTGGAACGCCGTTTCCCGGATAATGAGCACCGTTTGGAGAGCTATTATCAAGTATATTTGATGGCCTTGAAAACCGGAAATACAGCGTTGGCTACCGAGTATAAGAATAAACTAATGAATGCCTTCCCGGAAAGCGATTATGCGGTAGCTGTGGCTGATCCGAATTACGAGTATAATATCCGCATGATGGATGTGGTACAAGACTCGATCTATCAAGCTACTTACGACCGCTATCTGGAGAGCGATACAGCGTATGTACGTAAGAGTTTCCGGTACGTAAGCGAGAAATATCCATTGGCTACGTTGATGCCTAAATTCATGTTCTTGGATGCGTTATCATATGTGCAGGCCGGGGATGCGGAAGGGTTTAAGAATGCCTTGAAAGCGCTGGTCGAGAAGTATCCGAACGCGGATGTCACGGAACTGGCCGGGGAGATGTTGAAAGGTGTTCTTCGGGGACGTGCCTTGGTGCAGGGGGGTGTGAAAGGTATGAGTTGGAACTTACGATTCGGTTTGGGCGAGGATGGTATGTTATCTGCCGAGGATTCGGCCCGTGTATTTAATCCGGAACGGAACACGCCTTATCAGATGCTTTTGGTATATCCTACGGGTAGCGTAGATCAGAACCAGTTGCTATTCGCTGTCGCCGCTTATAACTTCGCGAACTTCATGGTGAAAGAGTTTGATTTGGCTTTGGAGCAGGCCGGCCCGATCAGTATGCTGGCGATTAAAGGATTTATTAGTTTTGACGAGATTATCCAATATTATAAGATGATATACGGTAAGGATGGCTATGCTACGGCCTTGAATAAAGCGGTTGCCGTGTTACCGATCTCTGATGATAATTATGAGACCTTGATGCGCGGCAAGACCTTGGATGAATATATCACCTTCTTCGATGAGAGCTTCGGTGAGGAATTACCGGATCTGGCAGGTCGTTGGAAAGCCCGTATGGAAGCCGCTAAGGAGGAGGAGGCGACTGAAGATGAAATGATCACGGAGGAAGAAGCCGAAGTGCCGGAAGAGGCAGATGAATTGAAACCAGAAGTTGAACCGGAAAAACAACCTGTTACAGAGCCGGAGGAGGAACAACGGCCTGTTCAAGAACCTGTTCGACAGCCCGCTATACCAGTCGTCCCGGATACGATTGAGGTCCCTGCGTTTGACAAACCGGAGATCCAGCCTGTCGATACCCTTCGTAAGGATACGGTTCCTGTTGTTCAGCCGGCGGTTGAGGATCAAGGCATGACCTTGAAAGAAATCCAAGAGATCCGTAAACGGGAAGCTGCCGAAGAAGAAGCCCGCAAGGAAGAGGCTCGTAAGGCTTTCGAGGCCCAGCAAAAGGCGGATAAGGAATTACGTGAGCAGAAAGCGAAAGAACAGGAAGAACTTCTCAAGAAGCAAGCGGAGGAAGAACGTGCCCTGTTGAAAGCGAAGGCTGATCGAGAGAAACAGTTGGAAGCTGATCGCAAGGCCAAGCTGAAACAAGCGGAAGCCGACCGTAAGGCGAAACTGAAAGCTCGTGAGGACCTTCGTAAGGAAAAGGAACGTGCTTATAAGGAACGCCTGAAACAGAAGGAAAAAGAGCGTAAGGAGAAGGAGCGCTTATACAAGCAGAAATTGAAAGAGAAAGAAAAAGCCCGCAAGGAAGCCTTGCGGGAAAAGGAAAAGGCCGCCCGGGAAAAGGCCCGGAAGCGTTAATTGCATTAGATATTAATAGGTAAGAATTTCCAATCCTGTCTCTGTCATCAAGAAGGTATGTTCCCATTGGGCGGAGGGTAGTTCATCCTCGGTGATGACTGTCCAACCGTCTTCCTCGTCGATAAATACTTTCCAAGTACCCATGTTAATCATAGGCTCGATCGTAAAGACCATACCCGGAACTAAAAGCATCCCAGTTCCTTTCCGTCCGAAATGACAAACTTCCGGTTCCTCATGGAATTCCAGACCGACGCCATGTCCGCATAAATCCCGTACGACAGAGAATCCGTTTTTCTCCGCATGCTTTTGAATAGCGTTGCCTATATCACCGACGAATCCGAACGGCTTCGCCGCTTTTATACCGATCTCCAGACATTCCTTGGCGACCTGTACCAATTTCTGCTTTTCCGGAGATACGTTCCCGATCATGAACATGCGGGACGCATCCGAATAATAACCATCTAAAATCGTTGAGACATCCACATTAATAATGTCACCGTCTCTTAGGATCTCCTTCTCACTGGGAATACCGTGACAAACGACCTCGTTGATAGAGGTACATACACTTTTAGGGAACCCCTCATAGTTTAAGGGGGCTGGAATCGCTCCATGCCCTACCGTATAATCATACACCAATTTATCGATAACAGCTGTAGACATACCTTCTTTAATCTCCTTCTGGATTAAATCCAGCACCCCTGTATTGATCACGCTACTTCTGCGGATGCCCTCAATCTGCTCTGGAGTCTTGATAAGCTTGCGGGTGGGTACTAAATGTCCTTTATTTTGGATATATAGGATTTTCTTGTCTAATTCGGTGAGAGATTGCCCTTTGATAGGCTTCCAATTGTTTACTGTTCTACGTGACATATTAATTCGTTTTACTCAAAATGTAGTGTAAAGGTATGACTTTTTAAGATACCCTGTCCTGTAGATACTCTTTATTTATCCAAATAGCTCTTCTTGAAGATATCTATACAAAGAAGGAATAAGGATAATAACAACGGCCCGAAGATGATCCCCATAAATCCGAATAAGGACAACCCGATTACGACTCCGAAGACGGTGATTAACGGATGTATATCCGCCAACTTCTTTTGTAGGATAAAACGAATCAGATTATCGACGTTCGTAATGACAAGCAAGGCATAAATAGTCAATCCCAAGGCATGTACCCAATCTCCGTTTAAAGCCATATAAGCCGCCAACGGAACCCAGACCAATGCGGTCCCTACAATGGGAATGATCGTAGCGATACAAGTGAGAAACCCAAATAACAGCGGATCGGGAGTCTGAAAGATAAAGTAACCGATCACCGCTACGATACCTTGTATAACCGCCAAAAGAGGGATACCTATGGCGTTTGATTTTACGATCATATTGATCTCGTTGAGTACCTCATCCTTGTTTTGATCACTGAAGGGGAATAAGGTGTATAGATAGTTTTCCATTTTTCTTCCGCCTATCAGCATGAAGTACAGAATGAAAATCAAGACGACGACATTTACGGCGAAACTGCTTATGCTACCCACTAAAAACTGTCCGATTTGTGGGAGTATAGAGGCCGCTTTTAATAAGTTTCCTCTATCCAGTACATCAAACCCGGTCTTTTCTTGAACTAGATCCGCTATATGTTGGCCTGTATTTAGCAGTACAGTCGGGTCTAAATTAATATTTTGAGTTTTGTTGATTACCAACCAGATCGCCAATGTGATTGGGATTAAGAAACATAAGATTGTTTCCCCCAGTAACAGTAAAGCTGCAAAAGCCGGTCTCATATTTAGCTTTTCTGTCAGATGGAACATCTGTCCACGCAGCAATATATAGATGGTGAATGCTCCAAGTATACCTCCAAGAAACGGGGTAATCTTAAAAAATAGAATTACCCCTAGTCCTAATATAATGGTGATCAATGAGTATCTCCAGTAATGTTCTTTTACGTTTTCCATATACATTCATGCCCTTATTTATCTAAAAACAAGATAGGAGAAGTCATTGTTTATTGGATTTCTTATTCTTTGGAGAGCCGTTTACCTTCGATGAAGGTCTCTTGAATCTCTATATCGTTGTTGAAAATGATGATATCGGCATCCTTTCCTTTCTCCAATGTTCCTTTACGGTCTAAAATACCCATTAGGCGGGCCGGGCTTTCGGAAGCCATACGAACAGCGTCGTGCAATGGAATTTCCGCTTTCTCGACTAGGGTACGGATCAAACGGATTCCGGTAGCTATACTTCCTGCGATAGCTGAGCGATCGGCTAATTTACATACGCCTTCCTCAATAATTACCCGGGAGTCCGGAAAATGTTCCGTACCGTTATCGCAAGTGGCGGCGGCCATTGCGTCCGTGATTAAGGAGGTACGTTCTACCCCTTTGATTTGATATACCAACTTTAAGATTGCTGGTGGTACGTGGATACCATCGGCTACAACTTCAACGGTCATATCTTTCATGAGATAAATACCTTCTACCGTTCCTTCATGTTTATACTCACGGTCTTTATGGACGGAAGTCATGGCATTGTAGAAGTGGGTAGCATGGGTGAATCCGGCTTCGTATGCTTTTTTCACTTGGAGATAATCGGCTGTGGTGTGGGCTAGTGAAACCAACACACCATGAGCTGACGCATATTTACCGAATACCAAAGCCCCGTCAAGCTCGGGGGCGGCGCTCCAGCGTTTAATACATTGGGTACTGTTTAGTAATTCCTTATATTCTTGGGGATCGGGCGGGTAAATATAATTAGGGTCTTGTCCGCCTTTCATAGCCATATTCAAATAGTTGCCTTCGAGATGTAATCCCATGATACGGGCCCCCTGTTCCGGGTGGTTCATGATGTGCTCGCAGGTCTTGATCGCTTCCCGGAAGGTCTCGATAGGGGCCGCTGCCAATGTAGGATATAAAGCCGTTGTTCCCTGTAAAGCATGTGCTCTTGTGATCGCATAGAACGCTTTCGGGGTAGCTTCTGTGAAATCATGTCCGTTGCCGCCGTGTACATGCGTGTCGATACAGCCGGGAGCCACATAATATCCTTTTGCGTCGATGATCTCCGCATGAGGAATCTCCCGGTTTTGCCCGGTGATATCCACTATTTTCCCATCTGAGATGATGATTTGCCCGTTTGGTAGGAGGCCCGAAGGAGTTAATACTTTTGCGTTTATGATTTTAAGAAATGCGCTTTCCATATATTTTGTTTTTAGTCTTTTGGAATCAGTAATAAGTTATCCTTATAGGACAACGGGGGATTATATTGGATTTCCCGGTTGCCCCTCGGGGTAGCGGATCGTAAGAGTGGTGACTGGCCGGTTATCTCGTAAATAGCTTGTCCTAATAAAGGATCCTTCAAATCTCCGAATTCAGCTAGATCACTCTTGAATTCATCAATAGCTATATCGGGATGAAATCCGTCTTCATAATCAGCTTCCCGATCCTTATTATAAATATGGAAAGTGACGGGAGAAAGTATCCAGCCATATTTTTTAGATTCATTGTAGATCGTCATACCGACGGTCTTGCCAAAAGTCTGCTTACCGATAACCCGAACGTCTAGATAAGATCGTAGCGAGTTAATGATAAGTTCGGAGGCAGAAGCCGTAGTTGAACCTGTCAAAACAAATAGCCGTTGTAGGTTTAAGTTTCCCGCCATGACCTCGGTCGTTTTGAGTAAAGGCAAGGTCTCATTTTTATTGGAGTTTTTATCGTTATACTCCATGATACATAAAGGTTCTCCTAAAACGTTTTCACGGACTAATAGCGAAGCCAGTAATTGGGCGCAATTGACAAGCCCACCCCCATTATAGCGTAAGTCAAGTACGAACTCATTGACGTTGCGGCTTTTGAATTTTTCGAAGAGTTGTTGCAAATAAAGATTATAACTTGTGTCGCTATAATCATATTCATCTGGTCCGGAGGCGAAATGGTTGTACATCAAATAGCCGATTCGCTTATTGCCATATATGTATACGGAATCTTTTAGGAATGGGATGTCTTCTACCGTTCGGGATGCGTTCAAGGTAACTCTTCGGGTGGAGACGAATCCCTTGGTGTTTCCTGTTTCTTTTCCTAGTTGGAGGGATACGCTGCCTCCGCTTCTCAACACATCATAGTCTTGGATAGAACCCAAGGAGCCGTTTACGCCAAGTATCCAGTCTCCCCGTTTCAATCCGGCTTCTTCGGCGGGTGAATCCTTTAATACATAAAGGACAATGGCTATTTTATAGGTACTACCTCCGTCTTTAAGGTTGGAAGTTGCGAAATCGAATCCGTATGAGTTGTTCGCATCGTAAATGCTCTTTGTTACGGTCGCTTTCTCTAATTGGGAGAAGTAATGATGGCCATCAGAAAGCTCTTTCCCGTCTTTATAGGATAACAGGCCCTTGAAGAAGCTCTCCGGATCAAGACTAAAGTCCAAGGAACTTTTATCCGGGAACTCGGAATACCAAAGATAATTCTCTCGCATCGTTTGCTCGATCCATTGATTTACTTCATTGTCGGTTGCCGGAATATCGATATCATCTTTCTCGCAAGCGGAGAATGCTAAAAGGCCAAGGATAACGATCGTATAATACTTATAATTCATAGTGGATATATATTAAAAACAGCCCTTCTCTCAATAACGGAAAAGGGCTGTTGATATTGTTAAGGACAAATATACGCTATATTTTCTTCTCGATAACCGCTTGAACAACATTTAATACATAATCGCCCAGCTTTTCACTTTCACTAACCATGTCCATGTAATAAACGCCATCTTGATATTGGTACAGCTTATTGTTGATATCTTCGATATTCCGGCTCTTCAACTGGTTACGGTAGTTGTTGATCTCGTTCTCTATGTTATAAGAAGGATTGATATCATCATGCACGAGCTCCGGCTTATGCAGAATTACGTTCATGCGGCTTAACGCCCCGGATACCAATTCGAACATATGATCCAGATGCTTGTTTTGCTCCTCCGTGAATTCGGATTTGAACTCGTTTCTGCGTTTGATACTTCGGGCAAGGTTATTACAAGAATCCGCTATACTCTCGATTTCCGAGACGGCACGTAGCATGATACGGATTTCTTCCTTACTTTCAGAACTCAAACGGCCTTCCGATACTTCAGTCAAGTAATTCGCGATCTCGATCTCCATGCGGTCGCTGATATTCTCGTATTTCTCTACACGGCTATACGTCTTGAGGAAGGTCTCCTCATTCTTCTCGTAAAATAATTCTTTCACCATATTAAACATCCTAGCCGTACGCTCGGCGAATAATGAGATTTCTTTATGAGCTTGTAGGATGGAAAGCTCGGCGGTGGATAACATACCTCCCGTGATATAGCGAAGGCGGTATTCCTCGTCTTCCACCTTGGGCTTGATAAGCGTACATACGGTCTTTTCGATCAAGCTTACGAACCAGATCATAATGAAAGTATTACTGATATTGAATGCAGTGTGGAACGCTGCCAGTTTAAAGGATACCGCCACAGCCGGATCACTGACCTTCATTACATGGGTAACAAACCATGAGACGGCATTCGTGAAAGGGTAGAAGAGCACCAAAACCCACATGACACCGAAAACGTTGAAAACAAGGTGCGCTAACGCGGCTCGTCGTGCTTGTGTGTTTCCGGTTAATGCGGCTAAGTTGGCCGTAATCGTGGTTCCGATATTCTCGCCTAATACCAAAGCGACTCCCAAATGATAATCGATCCAGCCGTTGGCGCACATAATCAATGTAATAGCCATCGTGGCGGCGGAGGCTTGTACGATCATGGTTAAGATCGCTCCGATAAATAAGAACAAGATGATGGAGAAAAATCCCATATCCGTATAATTCTGCACGAAAGCCAGCATTTCCGGATTCGCTCCGAGGTCCGGGGCGTTTGCCTTTAAACTTTGAAGGCCCATGAACAGGAACGCGAAACCAAAAACAAATTCACCAATTGATTTACGAGAGCTTTTTCCTGAGAAGAAGAGTGGGAGAGCGAAAGCTAAAAGGGGAAGGGCGAATGCGGCGATATCGACCTTGAAACCGAGGGCGGAGATAAGCCATGCCGTTACCGTGGTTCCGATGTTGGCACCCATAATGACTCCGATGGATTGGGTCAATGTCAAGAGTCCGGCATTCACGAAACTCACGACCATAACCGTCGTAGCCGATGATGATTGGATAAGAGCCGTTATTAACACCCCGGTGAGCATACCGGTTACTCTGTTCGTGGTCATCGCGGTTAGTATTCGCCGTAAACTGTCACCCGCAAATTTTTGTAACCCTTCACTCATGATCTTCATTCCGTACAAGAACAGCGCCAAGGAGCCGATCAGCCGGAGAAAATCAAAAAAAGAATAGTCCATTTAAATTACGTTTAAGTGGATTGTATATCCGATTAATATTCCTAACTTTAGGGGGCGAATTTACAAATAATAACTGAGATAGTATGTCTGAGACAATAACAATTTACTGCAAAAATAATAATACCTACAAGGATGTACCCATTGGTTCTTCGTTGTTGGACATTTATACGGCGGTTGGCGCTCCGCTTCGGTACAGGCCGATGAACGCGCAAGTGAATAATAAGACGGAAAGCTTGAACTTCCGTTGCTGGCAACCGAAGGATATCGAATTTATCGACTATACTCAATTATCCGGATTGAGAACCTATGTCCGCTCGCTTTGCCATATATTTTCCAAGGCGGTGTATGATATTTGGCCGACGGCGACCTTAAATCTGGAACATCCGGTATCGAAAGGTTACTATTGCGTGATCCATAACGGCAAGAACATCGATCTGGAGACGATCGAGAAGATCAAGAAACGTATGTGGGAGTTGATTGACGCGGATCTTCCTTTCCTCCATAAGAGTGTCCGTACGGTGGATGCCGCCGTATTGTTCAGGGAGCGGGGTATGAATGATAAGGCTCGCTTAATAGAGACGGCGGGATTGCCTTATACCTCTTATTATGAGTTGGAAGGTTATATCAACTTCTTTTATGGCTGTTTAACCCCTTCGACCGGCTATATCCAATTGTTTGACTTGGAACCGTATATGGATGGCGTTTTGCTCCGTATCCCGAAGCAGACCGATCCGATGGAATTGCAGCCTGTCATCAAGCAGGATAAGATGTTCGAGGCTTATAAGGAACACCTTACATTGCAGCGGACTGTCGGCTTAGATAATGTGGGGGATTTGAATTTAGCGATAGAGAAAGGCCGCTCTCAGGATATAATCCTTGTCTCTGAGGCGATGCAGGAAAAACAGGTTGCCAAGATCGCCGAAAAGATCGCCGATGGATATAAAGAGGGCATCCGTATCGTCTTGATCTCCGGCCCTTCTTCTTCGGGAAAGACTACATTTTGCAAGCGTTTGCAAGTACAATTGACGACTAACCTGCTTCATCCGGTAGGAATTTCCTTGGATGATTATTTCTTGAATCGGGAAGATACACCGAAAGATGAGCATGGCGAGTATGATTTTGAATCTTTGTATGCGCTGGATTTACCTTATTTTAATAAGGATTTGAAGAAGTTGTTATCCGGGGAAGAGATCGAGCTGCCTAGTTTCAACTTTGAGTCTGGCCGAAGGATTTTCAAGGGAAAGAAGTTAAAACTTCGTGAGAACTCGATTTTGGTAATAGAAGGTATTCATGCTTTGAATCCGGAACTGACGGAGTTTATCGATGATAAATATAAATATCGGGTATATGTCTCGGTCTTGACCTCTATCTCTTTGGATAACCATAATTGGATACCGACGACGGATAATCGTCTGCTGCGCCGTATTATCCGGGATTATCGCTTTAGGGGATATTCGGCGGAAGATACGATCAACCGTTGGCCGAGCGTTCGCCGGGGTGAGGATAAATGGATCTTTCCGTATCAGGAGAATGCGGACGCTATGTTTAATAGCGCCATGTTGTATGAGTTGGCCGCTTTGCGGAAATATGCGGAACCGATCCTAGCGCAAGTACCCGAGAGCAATAAAGCGAATGCCGAGGCATATCGTTTGCTTCGTTTCCTTCGCTACTTTAATTATATCCCTACGGAAGAGTTGCCGGGAACTTCCTTGCTCCGTGAATTCTTGGGGGGAGGAAGCTTCAAGTACTAGGTAGAATCAGACTCTATAAAGCCTTTAAAAAAAGACGTACGTGTTTTTCCGAAAACATGTACGTCTTTTTTTGAAAACACGTACGTGTTTTTATGTTACCCCTTTTTGACAAAATGTTTCGGGGCCCGGATTTAAGCTGTTTGTTATTTGGAGGCCGGGCAATGATCCGTCGGGCAAAAGATCATGCACCTTGTTTAGAACTATTATAGTTTAATAGCTGTACTGTTAAAACTAAAAACTTATATTTGCATGTTGATAAATAAGAGGGCGGGTGATTGTCCTGCCCTTACAGTGCAATGATTTAGATTATGTTAAAGCAACAGTTACAACAAAAGTTACAGCAAAAGCTATCCCCTCAGCAGATACAGTTGATACGGCTTCTGGAGCTTCCCGCGATCGAGTTGGAAGAACGTGTGAAGCATGAGCTGGAAGATAACCCAGCCTTGGAGGAAGGAAAAGAGCCTGTTGATGATTTTGAACGAACTGAAAGCGAGGAGGGGGGAGAAGAGATCCCTTCTGTTGATACTGAGACCGACCTTTCTTTGGGAGATTATTTAACGGAAGACGATATACCTGATTATAAGCTACGGGAAATGACCGAGCGTGCGGAACGGAAAGAGGATGTCCCCTTCTCCGTAAGCCAATCCTTGAATGAGTTTCTGTTACAGCAGCTCGGGTTAAGGGATTTACCGGATAAGCAAATGAAAATAGCGGAGTATATCATTGGAAATATCGATGATGACGGTTATTTGCGCCGGGACCTTTCGGCGATAGCGGACGATTTGATCTTCCAAGCCGGACAAGAGGTAGATGAGAAGGAGATCGAGTCTATCTTGAATATCATCCAAGATTTTGAGCCTGCCGGGGTAGGTGCCCGTGACTTGAAAGAATGTCTGTTGATCCAGCTGGATAAGAAGGAGAATACTCCGGTTACAAATTTGGCGATTCGTGTTTTGACCGAATATTTCGAGGAGTTCACCCGCAAACATTACGATAAGATCTTACGAGGTCTCGATATCGATGAGGAAACGTTAAAGAAGGTCATTCACGAGATTACTATGTTAAATCCGAAACCCGGAAGTAGTTGGGGTGGTTCTATGGAAGTGGCGATGAGCCAGATCATCCCGGATTTCGTGGTGGAAGCGCATAATGGAGAGCTTATCTTGAGCATGAATAACCGGGGGGTACCGGATATGCGTATCAACCGGGAGTATGCCGAGATGTTTCAGGATTATACGGCGAATAAGGCGAACCAAACCGCTGAGAGGCGGGATGCCGTACAGTTCGTGAAACAAAAGTTGGATTCCGCCCAGTGGTTCATCGACGCTATCAAGCAACGTAATGAGACCTTGCAGCGTACCATGGAGGCGATTATCTATTTACAACGGGACTTTTTCCTGACAGGCGATGAGGCTACCCTCCATCCCATGATCTTGAAAGACGTAGCGGAGCGTGCGGGATATGATATCTCCACTATTTCCCGGGTAAGTAACAGTAAATATGTGCAAACGAATTTCGGTATTTATCCGTTGAAATACTTTTTCTCCGAGTCTATGCAGACCGATACCGGCGAGGAGATCTCGACCCGTGAGGTGAAAAAGATCATGAAAGAACATGTAGATGCCGAAGACAAACGAAAACCGTTGACCGATGAGGAGTTGGCTACGATCCTGAAAGAAAAAGGGTATGTCATCGCCCGGCGTACGGTAGCGAAATACAGGGAGCAACTGGGGATTCCGGTAGCTCGTCTGAGAAAAGAAATATAAAAGCGTATGAAACTATTCTCGAATATAATATCCTTCGTGTTCCATCCGTTGCTTATGGTGACCTATGGGATCGTGTTGGCGTTGATGTTTACATTTCTCGCCATTTACCCGTTACCTGTGAAGCTGCTGATTGCCGGAGGTACCTTTATTTCGACAGCGATAGTTCCCGGGCTTTTCATCTTCTTATTGGTGAAAAATGGCGCGGCCGGCGATATAGAGCTTTCCGACCGGAAGGAGCGGGTGGTTCCTTATCTGATTTTTATCACTTCCATCTTGGTATGTATCTTTTTCCTGTATAAGATGCTGATGCCGTTTTGGTTGTTAGCGATGCTGATCGGGGCTTGCGTAGCCTTGGTAATCGCCTTATGCATCAATTTTGCTTGGAAGATTAGCGCGCATGCCATTGGTATCGGCGGGTTACTGGGCGGTGTTATGGGAGTGGCGCGTATCCATATGATAAATCCCTACTGGGCTTTTATAGTCGTGTTGATCGTGGCTGGTTTATTAGGTACCTCGCGTATCTTTTTAAAAAGGCATACACCAATGCAGGTATATGCGGGGTTTTGTCTGGGATTTATATGTACCTTTGTAGCCTCATTAATGAGTTATATCTATTTATTCATCTAATAAAAACACTAAAATTATGAATTTTCCTGCAGATTTAAAGTACACAAAAGACCATGAGTGGATTCGTGTAGAAGGTGACGTAGCTTATGTTGGTATTACTGATTACGCTCAAGGCGAGCTAGGTGAGATCGTTTATGTAGACATTACGACAGAGGGGGAGACCGTCGCTCAAGAAGAGGTGTTCGGTACGATTGAAGCTGTTAAGACTGTTTCCGATCTTTTCATGCCGGTTAGCGGAGAGGTTTTGGAAGTAAACGCTGAATTGGAAGACGCTCCTGAATTGGTTAATGAAGACGCTTATGGTAAAGGTTGGTTAATCAAGATTTCTCTTACGGACGCTTCTGAGTTGGAGGAACTATTATCCGCTGAAGACTATCAAAAATTAATCGCTAAATAAGAATGACACCTGTTGTAAGTATTATCATGGGTAGTACCTCGGATCTACCCGTTATGGAGAAGGCGGCTAAGTTCTTGGATGAGATGGAGATCCCGTTCGAGATGCATGCTCTATCCGCACACCGTACTCCCGCTGAGGTGGAGGCTTTCGCCAAAGGAGCTAAAGGACGTGGAATCAAGGTTATCATCGCCGCTGCCGGAATGGCCGCTCATCTTTGCGGTGTGATCGCTTCCATGACGACGGTTCCCGTGATCGGCGTGCCTATTAACTCTACGCTGGACGGTATGGATGCCTTGTTGGCTATCGTACAGATGCCTCCGGGAATCCCTGTGGCTACTGTCGGCATCAATGGCGCTTTGAACGCTGGTATCCTTGCGGTGCAGATGCTTGCCGTCGGCGACGAGCAACTTCAGGAGAAGCTATCCGCTTATAAGGAGGATTTGAAGAAGAAAATCGTGAAGGCTAACGAGGAGTTGGCTAAGGTTTCTTTTAAATACAAAACTAATTAATTGAAAGTTGAAAGTTGAGAATTGAAAATTAAGGAGAAAGTCTCTCTTTAGGTTTTCAGTTCTCAACACTCATTCTCAATTTTCAATTCTCAATTTTCAATTAACAATGGCTTACTTTAATTACAACCGCCGTAAATCATCCGTTGCCCAAATCGGTGACACACCCATGGGAGGTGAGAATCCTATCCGTATTCAATCCATGGCTAATGTATCAACGATGGATACGGAGGCGGCGGTAGCTCAAGCGATCCGTATGATCGAGGCGGGAGCTGAGTATGTGCGTTTTACGGCACAGGGGGAACGGGAAGCCCGAAACTTGGGCGAGATTCGTAAACAATTGAATGAACAAGGGTATACGACTCCTTTGGTCGCTGATATCCATTTTAATCCTAGAGCGGCTGATGCCGCCGCCGGTGAGGTGGAAAAGGTACGTATCAATCCGGGAAACTATGTAGATAAGGTAAAGACATTCAGCCATCTTGAATATACGGATGAGGAATATGCCGCCGAGATCGAGAAGATCCGTGAGCGGTTCGTCCCTTTCTTGAATATTTGTAAGGCACATGGCACCGCTATTCGTATCGGTGTGAATCATGGCTCGCTCTCCGATCGTATCATGAGCCGTTATGGTGATACGCCCGAGGGGATGGTAGCGAGTTGTATGGAGTTTCTTCGCATTTGCCGGGAGGAGAATTTCCCGGATGTGGTTATTTCGATTAAGGCTTCCAATACCGTTGTCATGGTAAGGACCGTGCGGTTGTTGGTTCGTACGATGGAGGCCGAGAATATGCATTACCCCTTGCACCTTGGGGTAACGGAGGCGGGTGACGGTGAGGACGGGCGTATCAAGAGCGCTGTCGGAATCGGTACGCTTCTATGTGACGGTATCGGTGATACGATCCGGGTTTCCTTGAGTGAGGACCCCGAGGCGGAAATGCCGGTAGCGCGTAAATTGGTGGATTATATTAGGGAACGGGAAAATCATCGTCCTATCGAGGCTTCGATGGCTCCCGGTTTCGATACGGTGGCGACATGCCGTCGTATAAGCCGTGTGGTGGAGGGTATCGGAGGTACTTTCCCGCCAGTCGTGATCTCCGATCGTAGTAACGGGGATTTTGAGTTTGATCATTTGTCCTTGCCGGACTATATATATATAGGAAAGGAAGATCCGGATAATTTGCCGGATAATTTCCGTTTATTGGTAGACGCTCATTTTTGGAAAGAGCGTCCGAATGCTTTTCCTTGCTTCATCGCCTCGGAAGCGGAGGAGTTAAAGGATTACGATTGTCCGCTTAAGTTTATCCGTCTGACGTATATGGATCTTACGGATCGTATGTTGGAGATATTGAAAGCGGATAAGACCGTGGTGGTTTTATTAAGTACACATCATCGGAATGGGGTTGGCTCGCAACGTGCGGCTATGCATAAATTGCTGATGGCGGGTTGTGACGTGCCGGTTGTCTTGCATCGTGATTTCCGGGAGACGGATGTGGAGTTGTTGCAACTGAAATCCGCCGCCGATTTCGGTACGCTTTTGCTGGATGGTTTTGGGGATGGCTTGATGCTGCACAATGAGGGATGCGAGGCGGTTGTCTCGGATCGCTGTATGTTCGGGATCTTGCAGGCTACAAGAACCCGTATCAGTAAGACGGAATATATCTCTTGTCCGAGTTGCGGACGTACCTTGTACGACCTGCAAACAACGATCGCCCGTATCAAGGAGGCTACTTCCCATTTAAAAGGCTTGAAGATCGGTATCATGGGCTGTATCGTAAACGGCCCCGGCGAGATGGCCGATGCCGACTATGGTTATGTGGGTGCCGGACGTGGACAAATCAGCCTGTATAAAGGTAAGGAATGTGTCCTCAAGAATATCCCCGAGGAAGACGCTGTAGAACGTTTAGTTCAGTTAATAAAAGAGAACGGGGATTGGGTTAATTAGTTAATTCATTACCTTTGTGGAGATCAAGGATTAGAACCTATTAAGAAGTATGACAGTAAATGAATTGAAATATGTATATATAGAGGAAACCATGAGTGCCTTAGGTAATGAGGAGCTTATGGAAGCGATTCTTGATGCTGTAAGAAAAGTAAAAGTAAAGTTTCAAGAAAGACAAGAGGTTTCTGATAGTTTGTTTGGAGATGTACCGGCATTACCTCATTCGATCGCTCAATTGAAAGAAAGTCTAGGGAGGGCTGAAGAGGATCGTGTCGCTGGACGTTTTACCCCGAGCGAGAAAGTCTTTCAAGAGCTAAGAAATGAATATCCGTTCTTATGCAAGTAGTTTGGCTTGATGAGGCTAAGGTGTTGTTTAAGGAAGCGATATCGTTTGGTTTTCTTGCTTTTGGGGAAAAGGCCGTGATTCGTTTTGTGGACGAAGTGCAGAGAACAAATGAGCGGCTGTCTGTTTTCCCTCGTTTAGGTAAGATTGAACCTGCTTTGAGAGGGCTTGAACGAGAGTATCGCAGTTTGGTTGTTCATAAGAATTATAAGGTTATTTATTATATAGATGATGATATGGTCTTTATCGCTTCGTTTTGGAGCACTCGGTGTAATCCGAATAGTCTCCGTTCGGGAATAAAGAAAATAAGATAATATATGAAAGTAAGAATTATCAATAAATCGCATCACCCGCTGCCGGGTTATGCGACTCCTTTATCTGCCGGGATGGATATCCGGGCGAATTTGTCGGAATCGGTTGTGTTGAAACCGTTGGAACGTAAATTAATCCCGACCGGACTTTATATCTCGCTGCCGGAAGGCTATGAGGCCCAGATGCGTCCTCGTAGCGGGCTGGCTTTAAAGCATGGGATAACCCTGCTGAATACGCCGGGTACGATCGATGCCGATTATCGGGGGGAGATCGGTATCATTCTCGTGAATCTATCTTCCGAGCCTTTTACGGTGAATGATGGTGAGCGTATCTGCCAAATGGTTATAGCCGCTCATAGCCATGTGGATTGGGAACTCGTGGAGACGTTGGATGATACGGAGCGGGGAGCCGGGGGATTCGGTCATACCGGAAAAGAATAAGAATAATAAGGTTAACAAGAATAATAGGATGTTTAAGCAACTGATATATCTCATCTCTTTCCTCTCGTTGGTCGCTGTGCTCCCGGCTGGTGCTACAGAAACGGAGAAGGATCAACGTAAATTCGATTATTTCTTTTATGAGGGCTTGAACTTGAAGAACGCCGGGAAATTTGACGCCGCTTATGATGCCTTCAACCATTGCTTGGCGATTGACTCGACGGCGGCTCCGGTCTTGTATGAGCTTTCTTCTTTTTATGTACAGTTGAACCGTCCGGAGAAAGCGGTCGAGATGTTGAAAAGAGCCGTAGCCAACAGCAAGGATAATTTCACGTATAAAATGGCATTGGCGTCTATCACCCGGAATCTGGGTATGTATGGCGAAGCCGCCGAGGAGTACGAGGAACTGGTTCGTGATTATCCGGAGAAGGAGGAGCTGAATTATTATCTGGCCGATGCCTTGACGCAAGCCGGCGAGATCGGGAAGGCGATCGAGGCTTATGACGCATTGGAGTCGGTTATGGGTATGAACGAGGCGATCTCCATGCAGAAATACAAACTGTACGTCCAGTTGGAGAAACCGGAAGAGGCTTTCAAGGAGATCGAGAAGCTAGCGGCTAAATATCCTATGGAGGCCCGTTACCAGATCGTATTGGGCGATCTTCATTTGGAAAACGGGGAGATGGACAAGGCTTTGGCTTGCTATCAAAAAGCGAATGAGATTGATCCGACTGACCCTTATTATATCGTCTCTATGGCCAATTACTACGAGGCGAAAGGGGATAAGGAGGCCGCCGAGCAACAAATCCGTAGCGCTTTGGTAAACGAGAAGCTGGACGTGGAGACGAAAGTGAACATCCTTTCCCGGTATATCTTGAAACTGCAACAAACGAAGCAGGGAACTGAGAACGCGAATCATTTATTCCAAACCCTTTTGGAGCAACATCCGGAGGATATCGACTTAAAACTGATGTATGGCGGTCTCTTGATGGCCCAAGGAAAGACAGAGGAGGCGAAATTCCAGTTCCAGTTGGTAACCGAGATGGAACCGAGTAACGCCGGGGCTTGGCAGCAATTGCTGAATCTGGCTTTGAAAGGGGAGGATATCCCGGAGGTCATCCGTATCTGTACGGCTTGTATGGAGCTTTTCCCCGAGTCGCCGGAATATTACTTCTATCTGGGTATCGCTTACTACCAACAACAGAAATATCAAGAAGCCTTGAATACCTATTATGCGGGCTTGAATATCATTCCGAAGGAGAACCTGCCGCTGAAATCGGATTTCTACGGCCAGATCGGTGATATTTATTACCAGATGGGGCAATTGGATCAAGCGTATAAAGCGTACGATGAGGCATTGAAGTACAATGACAAGAACGTGGTCGTACTGAACAACTACAGTTACTTCCTTTCCTTGGAGAAGAAAGACTTGAAGAAGGCGGAGCGTATGAGCGCCCAATGTATCAAGCTGGAACCGGACAACGCCACGTATCTGGATACCTACGCTTGGATCTTCTTCGTACAAGGAAACTATACCTTGGCGAAAATCTATATCGAGAGCGCTTTGGAGAAAGATAAGACAAAGAGCGCCGAACTCGTGGATCATTATGGGGACATCCTTTTCATGAACGGTGATAAGGAGAAAGCGGTGGAGCAATGGAAAAAGGCGAAAGAGATGGGGAAGGATTCCGAGATCTTGAACCGTAAGATCGCCGAGCAACAATATATAGAAGACGAGAACGCGAAATGAAAAGAGACTATTTCTTGACCTTCCTGTTATGTGGAGGTCTTTTACTTTCGATGTTGACAGGCTGTAAATCGTCCAAGAAAGTCGGGACGGTGGAATCCGCTAGCGTGAAGGCTCATAATGAGTTCTTCCAGTCGGTGGAGGATCAATCCTTCCAGTTCCGTACCTTGACGGCTCGGCTGAACGTGGATCTGGATATCCCCGGTAAGCAAATGAGCTCTCGGGTGGATATGAAGATGGTCAAGGATAGCGCTTTCCAGCTGTCGGTACAGCCATTTCTCGGGATCGAGATCTTCCGTATCGAGTTGAGCCGGGATACGATCAAGGTGGTAGACCGCATGAATAAACGCTATATGATCGAGAATTATTCCAATTTGCAAGGACAGACTCCGATCGAGTTCAACTTCTATAATTTGCAGGCTCTTTTCACGAATCATCTGTTTATCCCGGGGGAACAAGGCGTTTCCCGTAAGCATTATAATCGGTTTAAGCTGAATCAAGAAGGTCCGGTCGCCGAGATCAAGACGAAGGATGCCATGGGGCTATTCTATACCTTTAAGGCGGACGGCGAGGAGAAACTTCTCTCTACCTATGTAGCGGACCCTTCCGATCGTTATGCCTTGCAATGGCTGTACGAGGATTTTCGCTTGGTGGATCGGCAGCCGTTCCCGATGTTGATGGATGTGCAGGTGTTGAAGAACGGGAATCCCGAGGGTGGGGTGAAGATCCATTACTCCCGTATCCAACTGGACGAGCCGCTCAAGTTGGATTTTTCGGTTCCTTCTAAATATAAGCGTATTACCTTTGCGCAAGTATTGAAAACGATTACGAATCTGAATCAATAATCTATCATGAGGTACGTCTGGATCGTTCTATTGGCATTGTCTTTATCTACCGTGGTTTACGGTCAGAAATCCGCTGCTGTCCGTCAGTTGGAGCAGCAGCGCAAGGAGGCGTTGGCCGATATCGAGGAGACGAATAAATTATTACAAGAGACGGCCCAGACTGCTAAAACTTCCCTGAACCGTTTGAATCTACTTTCCAAACAAATTCTTTCGCGTAAGAAAGTCATCAGTTTATTGAATCAAGAGCTGGATGAGATCGAGAAAGATATCTTGAATATCCAAGGCCAGTTGCGCACCTTAAAACGGGAACTGGGCGATAAGCAGACGAATTACGGTAAATCGATGCGAGGGCTTTATAAACGCCATAGCTCGCAAGATAAATTGTTGTTTATCCTATCCGCCGAGAGTTTCTCTCAATCCATGCGGCGTATACGGTATTTACGGGAATATGCGGATTGGCAGAAGCGGCAAGCGAATGACATCGTTGAAAAGCAGGCCGAGATCAGCCGCAAGCAAGCTGAGATGGAGAAGACCCGTGCCGAGAAGCGTACCCTTTTAGGAACTCGTCAAGAAGAGAGTAAGAAGCTAGAAAGTGAGGAAGCTTCTCAGAAAGAGGAAGTCCAGCTATTGAATAAGAGACAAAAGGATTTGAAGGCGGATCTCCAAAAGAAGCGTCGTCAAGCCGAGGCTTTAAACCGACAGATAGAGAAGCAGATCGCCGAGGAGATCGCCCGTGCCGAGGCCGAGGCGAAAGCCGCCCGTGAACGTGCGGAACGTGAGCGTCGTGCCCGTGAACAAGCTGCCGCTAAGGGTAAACCCGTACCGGAAAGTAAAAAAGAGCCGATCCGTGAGGAACGTGTGGCGGATACGAAAGGGGGTTATGCGATGACAAAGGCGGAGAAGCAATTGTCCGATAACTTCGCCAATAACCGGGGACGTTTGCCGTATCCGGTGGCCGGAAGACATACGATCGTCTCTACATTCGGCGAGCAACAGCATCAGGAGTTGAAATATGTTCGTACCAGTAATAGTGGTATCGATATCCAGACCTCACCCGGGGCGGATGCCCGTGCGGTATTCAATGGGGAGGTGACGCGTGTGTTCGTGGTGCCGGGGTACAATAATTCCGTAATCGTTCGTCATGGTAACTACTTGACGGTTTATAGCAATTTGAGTCAGGTATATGTGAAAGCGGGCGACCGGGTCTCTACCCGTCAAGCGATCGGAAGGATCTATTCAGACCCGGAAGATGGTAATTCCACGATCCTCCATTTCCAACTGTGGAAGGAAAAGACGAAGCTGAATCCGCAGCCTTGGTTGGAATAAAAGCGGTTGTGATATGTTAAAACTATGATGGGCATTATAAGGCTGTTACGATGCCTGTTGTAAGGATGCTAGAATGCCCATTGTAACAACCTTATAATGCCTATTGTAATTTTCTCGTTTAACGCTCGTTCAATACGTTGTATAACCCATTCAGATCGTCGGCACCTACCAAGTCTACACCTTCCTTGATGAAGAAGCGTTTGAACTGCTCGGTATCCGGGGCGCCCCACCAACGGAATAGTTTTCCCTCATCGTGAACTTTCCGGATGATCTCACGCATCTTCTGTAGTTGGTCGGCGGGCATCTCGCCTTCACCTTTCCAAGTGAAGAAATCGGAGTAATTATCGCTTATGACCGGAGCGAGGGAAGCAGGGATGCCCTGTCCCAGATCCTTTATTTGTCCGTCGAGGAAGGTGAAGCGGCTGTTCTCTTTCGGCAGGCTGTTCTTCGGACGGTCGCCGGAAAGGAAGAAGAGGACGGCACCTTCTTTATATTCGCCGTTATCGACGGAACAGAAATATTCCTCGTAAGGTTCCATCTGTTTCTTTAATAGCTTGTACATCTCTTCGCCTTGTGCCTTGCAATCCACCATCAGGTAGAAAGGACGATCGCTATCGGGATAGACCTTACCTCCATTCGCTTGTATGCGGGCCACGAGCGGCTTGAGGTATAGGTTCTCGAAGGTAATGGCCGGATTGGGTTCCGGGCGGTCATGGGAAACGTATAGCTCGTCATCGATCAGCCACAGATCGGCCTCCACGCAGTTGAAGCGGAAGGACAAGGCGTCCAGCAGAGGTTTCTCCCGCCAGTAATCATTGTGCGAGAAGGCGTTGTAATGAATTGCGGAGGAGGCTTTCTGAATCGTCTGCTCCGTGGTTGTCTCCGCCACTTGAACTGTGTCCGATCCCTTCGGGGAGGAGCAAGCCGTACAGAGGGCGAGGGAGGTGATAAATAAGGATAGAATCTGTTTCATATACTAATTGTTTTTTGAGTCTAGTTGTAGAGACGGGGCACGCACCGTCTCTACAACTGGATGTTTGATGGATTTACTGTTTTATATGGTTTGCGTGCCGGGTTTTACGTTAGCCGTCTTCTGTTTGTCGCCCCAAAGGACGGTTAGTTCCAAGGGGACGTCGCTGGTAATTTCTACCTGCGGCTCTTGGGTAGCGGAAGAACGGGCCTTGACTTTGATCGCTACCAGACCGTCGAGGCCGAAAGGATAACGGTCGATACCATAAGCCTCCGTCAAGTTCACGTCTACGGTCAATTTCTTCTCGTACACATTGGAGCGGATGCCGAAGATTTGCTCGATCAAGCCGGAGATCGGTGCCAGTCCGCCCCAGCCCACGAAATTCGGGCGAGCCATGAAGCCCGTCTCCTCATGTTCCGGAGCGTAGTATTCCCAGAACGTACCGGTATTCTTATACACCTTTAGGACGTTATCATAATGGTTGCGTGCGATCTCGTAAGCCAATTTACGATAGCCTTGTTGCAATAGGCCGGTAATCACCATATAATTCGCTCCCGGCCATACGCCACCCTGCCAGTAGCGGCCGTTATCCTTGTATTTAGGATGGTTGGCGGCAAGGGAAGGGATGCGGTGCAGGCGGTTGAATGTCTCCTTGTTATCCAGCTCGGCCACGAAAGCATCCATGCGTTCCTTGGACAGGACATCGGTCAATAAGGCCCAGTACGCATAGATTCCCTTGGTGGAGGAAAGGCTTCCGTCGGCGTATTGATCGAAAAGGAAATGCTCCTTCTCGTCCCATAGGTTCTCGTTGATATACTTCTTTAGCATCTTCTGCTCGTCCTCGAACTCCTCGATCTCCTGCCAACGCTCCAGATAGAAACCCATCTCAAGCAGATGCCCGGCGGTGAAGTATTGTTGCAAGCAAACGTCCAGCCAGATCATATGGCCGTGGCTGTATATCGGATTGTATTTCGGTTCCACCCGGGGCATGTTGTCCATGCCGGTACCCCAACCGCTGGTCCAATACGTACCGTTGCGCCACGTATGGTTTAGCTTCAACCATTTATAATAAGCGCAAAGGGCGGGGAATATCTTGTGTAGGCGGTCTATATCGCCGAACTGCTTATAATAGACGATCTCGCTCCAAGGGAGGATATTCGGTCCGGTGCTGGTCGGATCGTAACGCTCGAAACAGTCCGCTCCGTCCGCCTTGATCTCCCGGCAGATGAAACCGTCCGGGTGTTGTTTGGCGTAGAAATTATCTAACGTACGTTGGAAGGGGAAGAAGCGGGTACCGAAACGGGCGAACATCATCATGAAGGCGGAGTCCCACATGAAGATATTGCCGTTGTAGGCGACATCGAGGTAACTGCATACGAAACCGGAATCCGGTTCCGGGGCCTTGATGTTGCCGATGCCGATTTGCCAAGCCTTCCAGTACATCTCGATTTCCTTCTCGTGTCCGCTCCAAGTCGGGTCCGGGAGGATTTGCTTGGCCTCCTCGAAGGTTCCGGGCGTGATGGTCTCCGGTTTCGCTGTCCGGAACTCGTTCTCGGTCACGAAGGGTTCCTTCAGGTAGGTGTTCTTGTAAGGAAGATTGTACTTGGGTCGTTTCTCTTCCATTTTCTCTTGCGCTAAAAGGTTCCCGGCGGGAACGGAGGCCGCGCCTGCCGCAAGAAGGGATTGCTTTAAGAAGTTTCGTCTTGTTGTCATTCCTTATGATATTTTTATTGGGGGAGAGAGGGAGAAGGTGCGCCTCAGTCGGTGAACACGGTCCTCCCGGTCGGGTACCGTAGTACTGCTAGTCAAGTACCGCTGTCCTCTCAGCCAAAGTACTGCGGTACTTGGGCAGGGGTACTGCGGTACCCGACCGGGAGGATTGCGGTACTTGACTAGCGGGATAGCGGCCTGTTATACTCTCCATCGGATGAATACTGTTTGATTATAGATTCAGGAGCTTTTTGATCTTCCAGAAGATATCCGTATTCTCGAAGATACCCGTGAAGTTCTCGGCACCCGGGCCGAAAGCGTAAACGGGAACCATCACGCCGCTATGCCCTCCGGTGGAGAATTTACAAACGATACGGCCCTCGTTCAGATCCCCGTCCACCAAGGTAAGGCCACCGGTCTCGTGATCGGCGGTTACGACAACCAATGTCTCACCGTCTTGGGCGGCCCATTCGAAGATACGTCCGATCGTACGGTCGAAATCATGTGTCTCTTGCATCAACAGGTCGATATCGTTGAAATGTCCGTAATCATCCAATTGGGAGCCCTCTACCATCAGGAAGAAACCTTCCGGGTTTTGTCCCAGCAGATCGATCGCTTTCATTGAGGCACGAGCCAAGAGATCGCCTCGCTCGGCGGGAAGCGGGGT
Organism: Parabacteroides sp. merdae-related_45_40; assembly: GCF_001915675.1. Classification (NCBI taxonomy): domain Bacteria; kingdom Pseudomonadati; phylum Bacteroidota; class Bacteroidia; order Bacteroidales; family Tannerellaceae; genus Parabacteroides; species Parabacteroides sp. merdae-related_45_40. The sequence goes on from NZ_MNQY01000046.1 coordinate 106,006, forward strand.
GTCTACGGTATCGGTAACGCAGAATACCTTGCCTTTTTGAATCTTCGCCAGTTCCTCCCAGCTACGGGGAGTCTGGTAACCTTTCTCCCTTAATTCCTTGAACAAATCACGTCCGTCTGCACGGTTCTCGAATAGCTTGGAGCCGCCGCCGAATACGTAATCGACGCCACAGTTCACGTAATCCGCTACGATCTCGGCCTCGGCGTCGCGATCCGTATTGTGGCAGCAGAAGTCGGCGGGCGTAGCGTCCCATAGGCGACAGGTAACGGCGATGCCGCTTGACAGGCCTTTCTTATTCGCCAAGGTAGCCAAAGATTCCAAGGGCTTGCCTTCCGGGTCTACGCCTACCATATGGTAGTTCGTTTTATGGCCGGTGGCCAGTGCGGTACCTCCGGCTCCGGAGTCGGTGATGAGGCGGTTGGCGCAATAGGTTTTCGAGAGGCCGGTGTATTGGGAGTTGTCCAGCCAGAGCTTGCCCCGGTTGGCGGTCCAAGCGGAATACATGTGCATAAGGCTCATGCCGTCGCCGATCATGAGGATCACGTTCTTTATTTTCTTTCCGGTAGGGGGGACTAGTTTCTTGACCTCGTAAGGTTTCTCTAGTACATACGTTTGTTCTTTGTCTCGGCGACTTTGTGCCGCGGCCTCCGGAACGATCATGCCGGATAGCAGGATGGCTAAGGCGGATAGCACGGATAGAGTTGTTCTTCTCATATGATTCAGTATTTAATGATATATCTACAACTAGGTATTATCAATTTATATAAAGGTTCTCTGTTGGGATCGCGTCTAGTTTGGACATGCTTGGCGTACGCCAGCTCCAGCCTAGGTACTCACCCTCGTAATCCTCGAAATAATGCAAGGCGAAGGGGTGGTAGCCTTTTTGTAAGGGGATGCGTCCCGTCGCGTCGATGGCGGCGTGGGAGGCATCATTGTCCACTACCTTTTCTTTGCCGATATAGAGGACGCTACCGTCATCCGAGCGGGTACTGAACTCATAGACACCGTCTTCCGGTGCGTATATATATCCGGTGAAGATATAACCGAAATGATCCGGCAATTTAGCGTTCAGGATAGAAGGCTCAGGTATTGTTCCGGTCTCGACTACCTTCGCTTTTTGCAGATCGGCTACCCATTGGAACTCTCCTTCGTAATAGGTATAAGCTACCCCATGCTTCGTAGGCTGTATGGATAACGCGGGGCGTAATACGGCTTTTGTCGCTTGGATCGAGTACGTACGGCTGGGTACGAATCCCTTTTTATATCCTTTGGCCTTGATAATCGTGGTCTCTTTTAAGACGAATGGCTCGCTGTATACCGGAGCGTTCTCATCCGGTTCCGATCCGTCAAGCGTGTAATGGATAACCGCCTCGGGTGTCGTGGATTTTAGTTCCGCCGTAATCTCACCTTCAAATAAATCCAGATCATTCGCTATGTAAGGGATAGAGACGGTAGGTTGCTCCGTATAGGAATAGGGAGCGTACTCGGGAGCGGTTCCCCAACTCTTGTCCGGTGTCGCCGAGAGCGTAAAGTCCAGTGTGCCTCCTTGCATCAACTGGTAGTATGTGATATAGCAATGCTTAATCTCTTTTCCATTCAGCGATACGCTCGTGATGTATTTATTCTTTTCCGGTTGGTTTGCCGTGATCGTAAGTATCTTTCCGTTTCCGAGTTTCACGGTCGCTTTGTCAAAGAGCGGCGCAGTCAGGATAAACTGGTTGCTACCCGGACAAACGGAGTAGAAACCAAGGCTGCTCAACAGGTACCAAGCGGACATCTGCCCGCAATCCTCGTTGCCGATAATCCCCTCGGGAGTCGGTTGGTACATCTCGTCCAACAGGCGGCGGGTCCATTCTTGGGTTTTCCACGGCTCGCCTACGTAGCTGTACAGGTAAGCCATGTGATGGCTAGGCTCGTTGCCATGCGCATATTGACCGACCAATCCTGTAACGTCTACCAGATCGCCGACTACCTCGGAGGTAACCATAAATAAGCTATCCAGATCAGCGATGAATGCCTCCCGGCCTCCGAACAACTGGGTCAATCCATATACGTCATGCGGGGTAAAGAAACGATATTGCCAGGCCGTAGCCTCCGTATAGGAACGTCCGATAGCGAATGGATCGAAAGGAGTCTCCCAATTCCCATCCTGCCGTTTGCCCCGGAAGAACCGGGTACTACCGTCGAATACGTTGATAAAATTCTGGGAACGCTTGATGAAGGTCTCATAATCATCCATATGTCCTAAAGCTTTCGCCATTTGTGCGATACACCAGTCATCGTAGGCGAATTCCAATAAACAGGAAACCGATTCTTTCTTGATATTCGTCGGGATGAAGCCTTCCTTTATATAATAATCCGCTCCTTTCTTATTTTTCTCCGCTGAGATCTTCATCGCTTCGAGAGCATGTTCCGCGTCATATCCGCGAATACCTTTTAAATAAGCGTCCGCTATAATCGATGTGGAGTGATAACCGATCATGGTTCCGGTCTCGCCTGCCGATAAGGGCCATAACGGAAGCTCGCCGCTGGCGTCGTACATATCCAAGAGAGACTGTACCATATCATTCACCAAGGTAGTATCCAACAGAGTCATCATCGGATGCCAGGCCCGGAAGGTGTCCCAAGTGGAGAAGGTGGAGAATTGGCGGCGACCTGCCGGGATCGTCGCTACGCTCATGTCGTGACGGCGGTATTGTCCGTTCACGTCGCTCGCTATGTTCGGGATGATCTTGCTATGGTATAGCGCCGTATAGAAATTCGTGCGCTCGGCTTCGGTGCCTCCTTCTACCGTGATAACGTCCAGTTCTTTTTCCCAATCGGAGCGTGTCGCTTGATGGATGGCATCGAAATCAAAGCCATAGGAATCCGTCTCTTGCTCAAGGTCCAGACGGGCGTTCTCCTCATTTACGATCGATACCCCGACTTTGCAGACGATGGGCTTTCCGGTAGTCGTATCGAAGGTAAGTACGGCTTGCCGTTCGGAAGGCTGTTCCATGGAAGAGAAGGGTTGCGAGAATTGCGCTACAAAGAAGACATACTGATTGTCTACCCAGCCCCGGGTACGCCGCATACCGGTAAGCTCATTCTCCCCAGTTTGCTTAACCCAGCCTTCGTATATATATTCGTTATCCAATAAATGGTCCATATCGACCACCAACGTAGCCTCTATCCCTTTTTTATAGGTATATCGGTGTATCCCGACATGCGGGGTCGTGGTAAGTTCCGCTAATACACCTGCCTCCCTGAGATTCACCGAGTAGTAACCCGGGGAAGCCTTCTCGTCCGAGTGCGAGAACGCTAGAGGTGTCTGGAGTGACGGACGGAATAGGATATCGCCAAGGTTGATACATCCCGTACCGCTTAAATGGGTATGGGAAAAACCCATTAAGGTAGAATCGCTGTAATGATAACCGGAACAAGCGTCCCAATTCCCTTTCCGGGTGTCCGGGCTTAGTTGGACCGCTCCGTAGGGAGCCGTGGCCCCGGGATACGTGTGTCCGTGAAATCCCGTGCCGATAAACGGATCCACGGAATCGATGGGGGATTGTGGAGCTTGGCTACAGGCCGTGAATAAGGCTATTATTCCTGTACACAAGCAAGAAGAAAGCGTTTGAATTAATCTCATGGTATATTTTTTGTTTAATATATAGTATACAATAGGCAAAGGTAAGCTACCTATTTGAGATATGCGTTTTTACCCGGTAGAAAATAACATGGGCTGTTTCATTTTCTGAGACAGCCCGTAATGAATCTTATTCGTACCTTGATCGGTTTAAAGGAGTCGGTTAATATCCCTCGTTCTGCTTCAATTGACCATTCGATTTAGTAATCTCTTCACTTGGATACGGGAATACCATCATATGCGCTTGATAGGCGTTTTTGTTGGTGTAATCTTCGTAACCAATAATCGTGAACGCGGATTCCGGATTCGCCCGGTCTTCATATCTGCGGATACGTGGATGTGCGTTCAACTCTTTATCGGCCAATGTCTTTATGTCGGTATTGGAAGAACGGTTCCAACGCTTTAAGTCGAATAGATGGTCTGTAAACTCAAAAGCTAATTCACAACGGCGTTCGTGATATAGATCCTTCATCGTGGCGGTACCGGTAAGCGGTGTCAAGTTTGAGCGTAGGCGGATACGGTTGATATCTGCGGTTGCTTTATCGGCTTGGCCTGTCATTAAATATGCCTCGGCACGGAACAATAACATTTCTGCGAAACGGATGATCGGGAAATTGACACGGACCGTAGGCCAGTCTCCGTTAGCACTCACGGCTCCTTCACCTACAGGGTCTGAGTATTTGAACGCGTCCATGTATTTATTGATCATGAAACCAGCTTCAAGGTCGGAGGTAGACCAGAACTTGCGTGTCTCGCCGAAGAACGGGAACTCTTGGTTGTATTCCAAGATTGAGCGTACTAAACGGTCATTACCTTTACCATCTTTCGCCATTTCTTCGTAGATGTCGTAAGAGGGCTTCATCTGCCCCCAACCATTATATTTGCCCCATCCTTTGTTCTCAAGGATAATGCCCGGGAATTCGGTACCGCCCGGTAGTGCGCCGCCGATACTCGGAATAGTCCAGAGATATTCGGCGTTCCAATAATCTTTCAAGTCAGACGAGAATAGTTCCGCGAATGTAGGAGCTAGATCTCGATTGTAGTTGTTCTCCAATTGATTGACCATCTCGATGACGTTGTTCCATTGGGTAGCATCCCAAGTAGCCCAGTAAGCATAAGTTTTCGCTTTGAACGCCACGGCAGCAGCCTGATGTGCCCGGCCCCGGTTGTCGGCGTCATAGGATTCGAAGTTTGGAAGGTAGGCGATTGCCTTGTCCATATCTTCGATGATCAGTTTATAATTGTCCATAACGGTAGCTTGCTGAGGCGGTATGGAGTTGTCGTAATCGTCGGGGAAGTCCTCGTAACGTACGAAAGGTACTCCTTGTTTATCCGTACCGTACCGATAAGCGATCAGATAATGTGCCCAGCCGCGACTGAAGTAAGCTTCGCCCAAGCTGCGTTTCTCGACGGCGGTCAGCGTCGTTCCCTTTTCTTTCTTCACTAATTCTTGGATGATCCAATTCGCACGGGACATAGTAGAATACATACGGCTGAATACATCTCTTAGAGGAGATTCATCACCGGTATAGGCTAAGGTCGCCAAAGAGTTATAACCGCGTGTACGTCCCCAAACAATGTCGCATGCGGCTCCCTGTTCCCAGAATAATTCACGGCCGTAACAACCCTCTTGATGGAATCTTTCATATAATCCGTCAATGGCATCAATGGCCTGTTGATCATTCAAGAAATAGGAGGTTGTAGTTGCGTTTCCTTCCGGCTGAACGTCGAGGAAGTCGCTACAAGAACTACAAACCAATGCGGATAATGCTAATACTGTAATATATCTTTTCATTTTGATCCTTTGTTAATATGAATATCTTTTAAAATACCCGATTAGTATGTCAATTTGACTCCGACAGAGAATACGCGTGAAACCGGATACTTCAAGGCATCCCAACCGCCGGTTTCCGGGTCCATTCCTGAGTAGTTCGTGATCGTGAAGAGGTTCTCACCGCTAAGGTAAACAGACATCATGCTGTTGCGTTCTTGCAGGTGAGCGCATTTCCTGATAACATCACTCAAGTCATAGGATACGGTGAAGTTCTTCAAACGTAAGTAAGAAGCATTCTCCAGATACCAATCAGACGGTGTGCTAAAGTTGCTATTTGGGTCGTTTTTCGATAAGCGTGGAATATTCGACCCTGTATTCGACGGACTCCAAGCGTTCATGATCTCTTTTGAGCGGTTGAAGTTTCCTTCTACATCGCTTAAGGCCATATATTTACCTACATATAAAGCTTGTGCTCCACCTACGCCTTGGAACATAGCGCTTACGGAAAGCTTCTTCCAAGTGAATCCTCCGGAGAATGAGAATGTAGTTTTAGGTGTAGCGCTACCGCAGTATTGACGGTCTTCATCATTGATAACTCCATCACCATTGGCATCGACGAATTTCAAATCGCCGGCTACAGCGTCCGGTTGGATTCGTTTTCCGTCTTTGTTTACATAAGCGGCTGCCTCTGCGTCGCTTTGAAAAATGCCGTCAGTCTTGATCAGATAGAAAGAGGCCAGCGGTTCTCCTTCGGCTGTTTGATACATATATGGAAGGTTACGATAACTTCCATCGAAATATGCATCATTTTTGGTGATACCTGTCCAAACGCCCGGGGTTCCGTCTGCGTTCTTTACCCCAATATCAGAAACCCAGTTCTTTAGATAAGAGAAGTTTCCGGAAACGAAGTACGACCAATCTTTATTTACTTGTTGGTTCCAATTGATTTGTGCCTCGAAACCTCGGTTGCGGACTTCACCTTGATTGACTAACATGGCATCGATACCGATCGTTCCCGGCCAGTTCATCGTTTGCGACTGGATCAAGTTGAACGTGCGTTTGTCGAAATAGTCGAATGCCATGCTCAAGCGATTGTCGAACATGTTCACATCTAGGCCTAAGTCCCATTGCTCGGAAGTTTCCCATGTTAAGTTGGGATTTAATGCGGTAGAGTTATAGACGAAGTTTCCCCAAATCTTGTTCGATTCTACGCCGTACTGTGCCTGCTCCGACCAATAATTCTTACCTAATAAAGCTGATTTGTAATTGTAACCGATAGATCCTAGATTACCGACACGTCCCCAAGAAGCACGGATCTTCAATAAATTCAGTGTCTCGCTTTTCGGGAAGAAAGATTCATTAGAGATTTTCCATCCGGCTGTTACGGCAGGGAAGTCGCCATAGTTATTATCTTTAGGTAGACGGCCTGCGTAATCACGACGCCAAGAGGCTGTAACGAAGTAACGATCGTTGAAGGAATAAGCCAGACGGGCGATCAAGGATACGTTTGCGTCAGGACCGGTCAAATAATCGGTAGCGGAAACAGAATTCGCATAGGATAGATATTGTAAATAATCGGATTCGTCAGATAAATCTTTTCCATTAACCTCTAGCCCTCGCTTGCTGTAATGATCGGCCGTAGTGGATAGTAAGACACCCAGGGTGTGCATGTCATTAAACGTATTGTCGTAAGTCAATGTGTTTTCCGTTTTCCATGCGTCTGCACGGTAAGTCGTTTCATCCAGATTATTTGTCAAGGAGGGTTTTCCCACCTCGTCACGGATCGGACTGAAGTTCTTATATAGATTATTCTTCAGGTTGTAAGTGAAACGGCTCGTGAACTTTAAGCCGGTAACGATATTCGCTAGTTCCAGACTGGTCGTACTCCAGATGTCGCTGGTTCGGTCATAGCGGTTTTCCGCTTCCAGCAAGCGAACCGGATTGACAGCGTCTCCGTGGATATCCGCAAAGTTGGAGCCATATTTGGCGATGTAATCCGGGTCTTCGGTCGTTGTTCCACCGTAAGTACCATCCAGCGGATTGTAAACCGTAGCGCTGGCAGGCATATACATAGCCGCCGCGACAACTCCCGTATAACCACTGTCGGTATCTTTTGAACGGCTTTCGTTGTTTTTCCAAACCACGTCTTCGGTGATGGTCACCCATTTATTCAATTTGAATTTACCGTTGTAACGAAGTGAAAGGTTCTTGTTGAAAGTATTGATCAATACACCTTCATCGTTATCGTAAGCAAATGAAACACGGTTGGAGGCATTCTCGGAACCAACATTCAAGGCTACGTTATGGCGTTGGTAGAAAGCGGTGCGGAAGATCTCGTCCATCCAGTTGGTACGTGTGGTACCTACCCATGGGTTCTTGGTCAAATCCCAACCGGTCGGCAATGTAAACCCCGCGTTTGCGTAAGACAGTTTTCGCATCTCGAGTTGCTCTTCCGCATTTAACGGCTCGATTACGTTGCTAGCTTTACGAACACCGAAAGTTGCGTCATAGCTCAACGAGGTCTTGCCCTCTTTCGCCTTCTTGGTGGTTACCAAGATAACACCGCCGGCTCCGGATTGCGCTCCATAGATAGCGGCAGAGGCAGCATCTTTTAAGACGACAATCGTCTCGATATCATTCATAGAGGCGATGGGTGCGCCGGGAACACCGTCAACAACCCATAATACGTTATCGCCATTCTGTGAGCCCTGTCCACGAATCACGATCGAGGGTGTAGCCGTCGGGTCTCCACCGTTCGCTTGTACGGTAACACCCGCTAACTGCCCTTGCAACATACTTTCGGTAGAGGTAACCGGACGGGCCACCAAGTCTTCCGTGTTGTTCAGCACGCCCACGGAAGCGGAGAGATCTTGTTTGCGTTGCCCCGCTCCATAACCGAGTACGACTACCTCATCCAATTTCTGCGTATCTTCTTCTAGGATGATGTTGAAGGTCGTTTTCCCGTTTATCGGGATACTTTGCGTCATATAACCGATATAACTGATCTCTAAGGTAGCGTTTTCCGGAACTTCCAGTAGGAAATCTCCATCGAGCCCGGTGATTACTCCGTTTGTCGTCCCTTTTACGATCACGTTCGCGCCAATTACAGGAATCCCCGCATGGTCTTTGACGATACCGGAAATCTGTTTCGTACTTTGTTGGTAGATGCTGGGACTCGGAAGTTCTAAGCCCGATGATTGCCCGAAGACGGGAGAAGCTTGAGCGGTTTGGGTACCTGCCACTATGCCACATAAAGACATCCCTACGCATAGATGCTTGACAGGGATGAAATCATAAAGCCGTTGTTTCATGTTTGCGTATTTTAGTGTTTATCTAAATCTGCCGCAAAAGTAGGCGTAATATGTGCGAGTATAGTGGAAGGTCTTATGAAGTGTTTGTGAATAAAATGTTGCAAAGCTGTTGCAGCCTTACTGCAACGCACGTGCAGTGTTACTGCGACAGGCGTGCAGTAACATTGCAATGTGGGTTGCAGTAATCAGAAATCAAAGTATCGTTTAGCGTTGTTGTAACTGATGTCCTCCACCATCTGTCCAATGAAGGAAAACTCGGAGGCGGGCAATAAGCCTTTCTCTATCTCATTGCCTAGCATATTACAAAGGATCCGGCGGAAATACTCATGACGGGGATATGACAGGAAGCTACGGGAATCTGTCAGCATACCGACGAAACGGCTTAAAAGCCCGAGGCTGGAAAGCGCATTTAATTGATCTTCCATACCTTTGATCTGATCGAGGAACCACCAAGCCGCTCCATATTGCATCTTCCCGGGTACACTGCCGTCGTTGAAATTGTAGGCATTGGCTACCATCAACTCGGTGTCGCGGGGGTTCAGGTTGTAAACGATCGTTTTCGCTAACAGCCCTTCTTGATCTAAACGGCTGAAAAAGCGGTTCATGGATACGGAGATCGGCTGATCGTCGATAGCGTCGAAACCCGTGTCCGGTCCTAATAACTTGAACATCCGTTTGTTATTATTTCGGTTAGCGCCGATATGGAATTGTTGTACCCATCCACTCCGGGCATCCATCACCGCCAATTCGTATAGCAATGCCGAACGGTATTTGCGAACTTCCTGCTCCGTGAGCGATTTACCCATACGAGCCTTGAGGAAGATCACCTCAATCTCCTGCTCGGTATAAGGTTCGGCATAGAATGTATCCAACCCGTGGTCCGATAACCGGCACCCTTGGGCGGCGAAGAAATCATGTCGTTTTTGTAAAGCCTCCAATAAATGCTTGTAGGTGAGGATGGTCTTATCGGCAGCCTCCTCCAGCTTGGACAAATAGTCATTAAGCGCCTTGAAATTATCGATAGCGAGTACCTTGTCCGGTCGCCATGCCGGATATACACGAGTGTGGCATCCGTTTGAACGTATTTTTTGATGGTATTCCAAGGAATCTATAGGATCGTCGGTCGTACAAACGATCTCTACGTTCATCCGTTTCATGATGGCTTGCGCACGATACTCGGGGGTACGTAGTTTATCCGTACAAGTTGTGTAGATTTCCTTGGCGGAAGCCGGATTCAAGACTTTATGGATTCCGAATATACGGCTAAGCTCCAGATGCGTCCAATGATAAAGCGGATTTCGCATCGTGTAAGGCATCGTCTCGGCCCATTTAAGGAATTTCTCATAAGAGGGCTTATCTCCGGTGATGTATTCCTCGGGAATGCCATTCGCTCTCATCGCCCGCCATTTGTAATGGTCTCCGCCCAGCCATATCTCCGTAAGATCCTCGAATTGGTGATTCTCCGCTATTTGCCGGGGATCCAGATGGCAATGGTAATCAATGATGGGCATCTTCGCCGCATGCTCGTGATATAACTCACGGGCCGTGTCGGTCTGGAGCAAGAAATCTTGATCTAAAAAGCTTTTCATACTTGGCGATACTTTTGAATGATAGATAAGGCGTCGCGGCATAAATCGGTAATGAATTGCCAATCGTTTTCCGCTATCGCTTCTTTGGGGAAGAGTTTGGACCCCATTCCTACGCAGGTCACGCCGGCCTTGAACCAAGCGGATAGATTCTCCTCTGTCGGCTCCACGGCACCGGTCGCCATGATTAGGGTCCATGGCATGGGCGCCTTTATGTTCTTGACAAATGAGGGACCTCCTACATTTCCGGCGGGGAATATCTTGCAAAGGTCGCAACCTGTTTCTTGGGCAAAGCCGATCTCGGATACGGAACCGCAGCCGGGCGTATAAGGGATGAGGCGACGGTTACATATCTTCGCTATCTCCGGGTTAAACAGCGGACCGACTACGAAGTTTGCCCCTAGCTGTATGAATAAGGCGGCTGTGGCCGGGTCTACGATAGAACCTACGCCCAATACTAATTCCGGACATTCCTTGGCGGCGTATTTTACCAGCTCGCCAAATACCTCGTGGGCGAAATCTCCCCGGTTAGTAAACTCGAAGGCTCTGACGCCTCCCTCGTAACAGGCTTTTACAACTTGTTTTGCGATCTCTACCTCTTTATTATAATAGACGGGCACCATTCCGGTTTGGATGATAGCCTGTAATGTTTGTATTTTATTGAATCGAGCCATATTGGGAATTAAAAATTGAAAATTGAGAATTGAAAATTAGCGGGAGACACGACCGGAGGTGTCGCCGGACATGAGTTTTTCTACTTCCTCTACGGTTACTTGATTGAAGTCTCCGTAGATCGTGTGTTTCAGGCAGGAAGCCGCTACCGCAAAGTCCAAGGCTTTCTGGTCGTCACCGGGGTAGGAGAGCAAACCGTAAATAAGGCCTCCCATAAAAGAATCGCCTCCACCTACACGATCTACGATATGGGTGATGTCATACCGGCGGGATTCGTACAACCGGTTGTCGGCGTATAGCACTCCGCCCCATGTGTTATGATTGGCATTGATGGAGCCTCTTAGCGTGATGATAACTTTCCGGGCACGTGGGAAGTGAGCCATTAATTGGGTACATACCGACTGGAAAGAAGCGGCGTGTACCTCGCCTTCCGTGGCGGCGGCGTCGAAACCTTCGGGCTTGATACCGAAGACTTTCTCGGCATCTTCCTCGTTTCCTAGGATGATATCGCATCCGGCTACTAGTTCCGGCATGACCTCATGGGCTGTCTTACCGTATTTCCAGAGATTTTTCCGGTAGTTGAGGTCGCAGGATACCGTGATGCCCAATCGGTTTGCCGCCTGTATCGCTTCCAAGCATACGTTGGCGGCACCTTCGGATATGGCTGGCGTGATACCTGTCCAGTGAAACCAAGAGGCATCTTTGAATACCTCGTCCCAATCGATCATCCCCGGTTGGATCTCGGCGATGGAAGAATGAACCCGATCATATACCACCTTGCTGGCACGAGCGACCGCTCCGGTCTCCAGAAAATAAATGCCTAACCGTTCCCCTCCGTAAATGATCTTGGATGTTCCGATACCCTGTTTGCGTAATTCCATAACGCAGGCACGGGCGATGTCATTTTTGGGTAAACGGGTTACAAACTCAGTCTCTATGCCATAGTTGGCGAGTGAGGCGGCGACATTCGCTTCCCCTCCGCCAAAAGTAGCGTTGAACTGATTGGCTTGGCAAAAGCGTAAATAATCCGGAGTAGCCAGCCTAAGCATGATCTCTCCGAAAGTTATGACTTTCTTACTCATGGTGGTATAGTATTATGTTTTTCGCAAATGTAAGGGTTTATTTCGAATAATGTATAGCGTGTGTGCGAAAACATAGGCTTTTTTATTCCACCTCCCGGACAAAACGCCCGATTTCGAAAGGAGTCTTAGGGGCGCTAACACTGGTGTAGAAAGGAAGCAGGTATTTGACAAAGCCTTCTTCTACCTCTAAATTGGGAAATCCTAGTTTATAGATACCAAAGCGAGAATCATAATCCTTGATCGAATCTTCTCGAAGTTCTGTATACCGATGGGATAAATAGTCTGGTTCATAGTGCCAAATATTTAATGTGACCTATTGACAAAGATACGATAAGTTTCTTGATTTAGGATATAGAGTCCGGAAAAACAAAAAAGCCGCTAGTCCCAATATGGATGCGGCTTTTTTTGCTCCTCAATGAAACAATCTCACGATTCCCCCCTTGCAAAGACTTGTTAACCTTAGATCTAAAATACTATGAAAAAAACTCGATGCAAATATAAGGGGTTTTATAATATGCGTCAATAGTATTTGTAACATTTTATTGTAAAAATATCGCAAATAGGTTTCAATTTGATATATATCAAGCTTGTTATTCTGAAATTCCGTACTTTTTAGGAATATTATTCATAATTTCGAATAATTCGTTAACAGTCTCCGCACGTAGCATGGCGATCCGTGTTTGCTTGAAATCGGTAATACCTTTGAAGAGCGGAGTAGCTGCTAGATGACGACGAATATGTAAGATTCCCCTACGTTCGTCCAATCGTTCCACGCTTTGCTCCACTTGTTTTTTTAGGATATCCAGATACCAAGAGAAAGGCTCTTGCGGCAATAATTCCCCGGTCGTAAGATAGTGTTTTACCTCCCGGAAGATCCAAGGGCGGCCTATGCTAGCCCTACCGATCATTACGGCGTTTACGCCATAGTCCTCGAAACGCTGTTTGCATATCTCGGCGGAAGTCACGTCGCCATTCCCGATGATAGGGATTTGCATGCGAGGGTTATTTTTTACGGCACCGATCAAGGTCCAATCCGCCTCGCCCGTGTACATTTGCGCCCGTGTACGTCCGTGGATGGAGAGGGCGGCGATACCGCAATCCTGTAGTTGCTCGGCCAGATCCACGATAATGCGGTTGTCGGCATCCCATCCCAAACGGGTTTTCACGGTGACGGGGATGTTCACGGCTTTCACCACTTCTCTCGTGATTTCCAGCATCAACGGGATATTGCGTAGCATGCCGGCCCCGGCTCCCTTGCCCGCTACTTTCTTTACGGGGCAACCAAAGTTTATATCTAAAATATCCGGACGAGCTTCCTCGCAAATACGTGCGGCCTCTACCATCGAGGCTACGTCCTTACCGTAAATCTGGATAGCGACCGGACGCTCATCATCGGAGACATTTAGTTTTTGCTGTGTTTTGTTCACACTGCGGATCAATGCGTCGCTCGATACGAACTCCGTATATACCATGTCCGCCCCGAAGCGTTTGCACATCAAACGAAACGAGATATCCGTCACGTCCTCCATAGGCGCCAAGAATACCGGACGCTCCCCTAAATCTATTGAACCAATCTTCATACCTTCTGTTTGCTAACTAAATAGAGATTACAAAAGTACTTCTTTTTGGGGAATAATTTTTACATCTCGTAAGATGATCGGTGGATGGAACAGGCGTTTTTAATAATCCGGATCATTTATGATATATTGATAGAGCTCGGATTGCCCCGCTTTATTTAGGATCTTGTGCTTCTCCAACTGGAACTATTCTTTCATGATGGGATGGAGGGTTTGTGCTTATAAGAAATCTTCTCAAATATTATTCGTACCTTTGCTACCGTAATATTAAAATATATAACCTTGAAAGAGAAGGATTTTGAAATAATGGCGCCTGTCGGTTCCTATGAATCGTTGATGGCTGCTATACAAGGAGGGGCCGACTCCATTTATTTCGGTATCGAAGGATTGAATATGCGTTCTCGCTCGTCGAATAATTTCACGACGGAGGATTTGCGTAAGATCGTCGCTATTTGCGGGGAACATGGTATCAAGAGTTATCTCACGGTTAATACGGTTATTTATGGTGAGGATCTTCCGTTGATGAGGGAGATCATAGACGCCGCTAAGGATGCGGGTGTCTCCGCCATTATCGCCGCCGATGTGGCCGCTATGAGTTACGCGAATAGCATCGGGCAAGAGGTGCACTTATCCACGCAGTTGAATATCTCGAACGTGGAGGCGTTGAAGTTTTACGCCCGCTTCGCCGATGTGGTCGTATTGGCTCGCGAGTTGAACTTAAAGCAGGTGCATGAGATTTATCAGGAGATCGTGAAGCAGCAGATCAAAGGCCCGAAAGGGGAATTGATCCGCATAGAGATGTTCGCTCACGGGGCTTTGTGCATGGCCGTGTCCGGTAAATGCTATTTGAGTTTGCATGAGATGAACGCTTCCGCCAATCGGGGGGCTTGCATGCAAATTTGTCGTCGTGCCTATACGGTGCATGACAAGGATAGCCAGATCGAGCTGGATGTGGAGAATCAGTATATCATGTCGCCGAAAGACTTGAAGACGATTCATTTCATGAATAAGATGATGGATGCCGGCGTACGTGTGTTCAAGCTGGAGGGGCGTGCCCGCGGGCCGGAGTATGTGCGTCTCGTGACCGAATGTTATAAAGAGGCGGTCAAGGCCTATTGCGAAGGTACCTTCGATGAGGAGAAGGTAGCGGTTTGGGACGAGCGTCTGCGCAGGGTCTTTAATCGCGGTTTCTGGGATGGCTACTATCTGGGACAACGATTGGGTGAATGGAGCAGTAAATATGGCTCCGGTGCTACCCGTAAGAAAGTGTACGTGGCACGGGGTATCAAATACTTCAGCGGAATCGGTGTCGCCGAGTTTGAGATGGAGTCCGGTTCCTTGAGAGTAGGCGATGAGATCTTGGTAACAGGTCCCACGACCGGAGCCGTTATGCAGACCGTCGATGAGATCCGGGTAGACCTGAAACCGGTGGAGGAGACCGTGAAAGGGGAACGCTTCTCGATAAAGATGTCCGAGAAGATCCGCCCGTCCGATCGTCTTTATAAAATGGAGAAAGTACAAATCGAAAAAGAACTACGATAATGAAGGAATATATTTTTAAACTGACAGACAAGGTTCGCGATTATGAGTGCGATTTGCAAGGCGTGGTGAATAACTCCAATTACCAACATTATATGGAGCATACCCGGCATGAGTTTCTGGAGTCGTTGGGTGAGAACTTTGGCGCCATGCATGAGAAGGGCATCGATGCTTTTGTGGCCCGTGTGGATATCCAGTTCAAGAACTCCTTGCGGAGCGGCGATCGGTATACTTCTTGCCTGAATGTATATAAGAAAGGGGTGAAACTGGTGTTCGAGCAAGATATTTACCGGGAATCCGATGGGGCGCTGGCTACTAAAGGAGTCGTGGAATCCGTTGTCGTAGAGAATGGCAAATTAACCAGAGGAGAATATTTCGATGAGATGCTAAAGCGAATAGAATCAAAACAAGCATAAATGACAGACAAACAGATTTACCAAATTGGCCTTACTATGATTAATGGGGTGGGAGATATCCTAGCCCGCCATCTTCTGGAAGCGTTGGGGGATGCGGAGGCCGTGTTTACGGAAAAGCGCCAGTCGCTAGAGAAGATACCGGGTATCGGCGATTCGATTATCGCCGAGATTAAGCGGGCGGATGTGCTCTTACGGGCAGAGAAAGAATTGGCTTTTGCCCAAAAGAACGGTATCTCTATCTATTTCTTGAAAGATATGAATTATCCGGAACGTCTGCGGGAATGCCCGGACGCTCCGGTTTTATTTTATTTCAAGGGGAACGCAGATTTAAACGCCGCCCATATCATCAGCGTTGTGGG
Source organism: Parabacteroides sp. merdae-related_45_40 (assembly GCF_001915675.1). Taxonomy (NCBI): domain Bacteria; kingdom Pseudomonadati; phylum Bacteroidota; class Bacteroidia; order Bacteroidales; family Tannerellaceae; genus Parabacteroides; species Parabacteroides sp. merdae-related_45_40. Next base: position 121,947 of record NZ_MNQY01000046.1, read on the forward strand.
TACTCGTAGGGCCTCCGCTTATGGGCAGGAAGTGACCGAGCGTTTATTGCGGGATTTGTCCGTGAGTTTCCCGGATCTATTGGTCGTTAGCGGACTCGCGTATGGCATCGATATTTGTGCCCATCGGAATGCGTTGAAGAACCAATTGCCCACGGTGGGCGTATTGGCGCATGGTTTGGATCGTATCTATCCTCCCGTGCATCGCTCTACGGCGATCGAAATGTTGGATCGGGGAGGTTTGTTGACCGACTTTCCTAGCGGGACGAATCCGGATCGGCAGAACTTTATCCGGCGAAACCGGATCGTAGCCGGTCTGGCGGATGCCACGATCGTTATTGAATCGGCGGAGAAAGGAGGCTCTTTGATCACGGCGGATATCGCTTTCTCGTATGGCCGGGATGTCTATGCCTTTCCGGGCCGGGTAACGGATATCAACTCTAAAGGATGTAATGGCTTAATCCGGCAGAATAAAGGAGGCTTGATCACTTGCGCTGACGATTTAATCATGGCGATGCGTTGGGATGTCGCTCAAAAGACAGACGCGTTACCGGTCCAAACCCAATTATTATTTCCTGAGAACGAGGAGAGTGAACGGATCTTGTCGTTCTTGGAAATGCGAAAGGAATCTCATATCAATGAATTGTCCGTAGCCTTGAATCTTCCGGTACATCAATTATCTTCTCTGCTCTTTGAGTTGGAATTGGATGGAAAGATAAAATCGATGCCGGGAAGCATCTATAAACGAATGAAACCCCTATAAATAATTAAAGCCTGTCTCACGACAAGCCCTAACCAAACTTTGTTAACCTTAAATCTAATACTATTATGAAAAAACCACAATGCAAAGATAAGCTTGTAAAGCCCCTTTGTCAAGGGTTTTGAGTATAACTTGTGTTAAACAACATGTCTGCCCGGTATAAAAAATGTTTTTGAATTTGAAACTATACAGAATAGGCATAAAATCTTCTAAAATTAACAGTTTGGATGTTGTTTGTAATCCTTGATCTTCACAGTGCTTGTATATATGGAGGAGGTTTATCCATACTAAAAAATCCTTGTAAGCGAACTTACAAGGATTTCTGGATTTGTGCGGCTGAAGGGACTCGAACCCCCACGCCGTGAAGCATCAGATCCTAAGTCTGACGTGGCTACCAATTACACCACAGCCGCATTGGAATCGTGTGCAAAGGTAATGCTTTTTTATAAACTTGCAAATATTTGCGTTGTTTTTTTAGCGAAACCTTATTTCTTCTCGGTCTCGGACAAGAGGTGGGTGATCGCCGCCTCGATAATCGTATCTTTACCTTTCTCGATATCTTCTTGGGTCATAGAAACCTTATATGTAGGATCGATACCGAATTCCGTATGCTGTTTGTTTACATCTAGCATGGGAGATGCGGAGAAACGGACACCCCAGCCGTTGGGCAACTCGGAGTTAAAGGGGAAGCCACTACCGCCTCCGGTGCGATCTCCCATCGTCGTTACATAAGGCATCATGCGTACTTTCTGCACGAAATCGTTGGCGGCGCTGTAGCAATGACGATTCGTTAAGACCACGACAGGGCGTAACCAGCGGATACGCTCGGAAGGTGAGAGATAAAGGGGATAAGGTTCGGAAAAGTCATCGTGCCCTTTACCCGTCTTATGTTGGATATAGCCGGTCAGTATCTTTTCCTCCAAGAAACGGGAAGCGATGCGATCGGCGTTTGATAACATGCCACCGCCATTATCCCGGATATCGAAGATCAAACCTTTGCAATCCTTGAATTGATAGAATATGTGATCCAAACCGCTTTCGCCGGCCGAACTGGAAAAGCTACCGTAGTAAATATACCCGATCTGCCCGTCACTCAATGTCGTGTATTTAAGTCCTCCGGCGATCGAGTAGTTCCTTCCGAGATAATTCTCTTGTATGTCCGAGTCGAAATTATCCGGATAATCGAGATACCAATCCCAATAGCGGGACATATTGAAGGTGGATATCAAATTGGTATGCCCGTCTTTCAGCTCGTTTAGCATATCGCCTAATACGTCAAATAGGACGTATTGGTTCATCGTATCGCTTATCTGTGTCTTATAACGGTCGTGAACCTCGTTCCAATCAATGTCCTTGTATTCGAAGAAGCAGTAATTCTCATCCAATATTTTCCAAAGCGCCTCAAAGTTCTCCTGTGGGGAGGTCACGTATTCGTCCGATTTCTCACATCCGGTAAACAGGAATCCAAGAAATATACATATATGTATAAGGTATCGTTTCATTTGATTTCCTTTTAATAATAAGCGCTTCTGAACCGCTGGGTATTCTTTAGGCGTTTTCCTCCGAAAGAGATGAATTCTTTCACGAGGCCGATCATAAAAGAGTGAGATATTATATGAGACTGTATCCCATTGACATCCGTACGGTAAGAGCTGTTTAGGTAACCTGCCCGTATCGTAAAATTACAAACCGGGAAATCTACCGTGAAAAAGTTCTTCATGGCGAATTTATTATGGAAGGAATTGAATTGCACCACTCCCGAAGCATTCCCTAGGTTGAAGATCTCGTAATACGATTGCCCGTAATGGGGGGAGAATAAAACACCGGCGAAGGGGATCGTGAACTGGTAGCGTAGCGTCATGGGATATTCCTTGACGCGTAACTTATAGATCGCCATGGCGGAGATGTTCAAATCGATATCCGCTTTCGCCGAGGCCGGGTTATTTCCGTTGCGGGTATTGTATATAAAACCACCCATGCCATGCACGGCACCACCCGCCAGAAGCTTTAAATCCGGCAATACCGTGGGCAAATGATAATGGTAACCCAACGTATAATCGATAAAGCCCGCGAAATCCGTAGCGGTAGAGGCTGCATTATCCGTGCTAGCCAGATCGACGCTTATGGTTTGCTGTCTGGATACCCGATAGTTTGCCAGCCGGACCCTCTTCATCCGTTCATTCATTACCCGTAATCCGGGGCCTGTATATTTCTTATCTTCCATGCTGGGAGATAAATAGGTGTCCATTAGGTTGTAGCTTCCTATACCGACCATGGTCCCGCTGTTGATAGACCAAGGGATCTCGTCTCCATCGGACTGAGCCTTGGCCGATGACGCGAGAAACAGCAGGAACAAACCAATCAAACAGGTGATAGCTTTCATAGGTTATTCGTCAAACAATTTCATCTGTCCCGTGATTTCATCGATAATATCCGTGGTACTCTGCCCGTCGTCAGTGTCGTTTCCCTCCTCATTGCCTTCGGTATCGTCTGATTCCGATGCGTTTCCGGAAGAGACGAAGCGATTCGGTTCCAGCTCATTGATTGTCTCGACCTCAAATGTAGAGATTCGTTTACCTTTGGCTTTGAAGCCTTTCACCGCGATAAATTCATCGGCATCGAGGACGAGAGCCTCCCGGAAGGCGTCATGGCCTCCGAAGATCACCTCGATACGAGGATAGACCTCATCCGTAAGCAACATCAAGCGGTTCTTTGGATTCTCTCCTAGGAAATTCTGCTTCCGGGTATTTACCTCCAGCAGGAATCGTTTGATGTAATAATATTTCTGATCCGCGTCGTATAATACGGCAGTCCATATCTTGCTCGGCTGGTATTTCTCGATGACCATGATATTGGACTCGTAGTGATTGCTAAGGTCAAAATTCGTGGCGTAGAAATCGCCGTTCGGCAGGATCACTAATATTTGATCGTTGCTGTGGAACTCGCCTAACTCTTCCCCCCGCCCATCGTAATTTAACCGGAGTACGTCCCAGTCGAACCATACTTCCCGGCCACCTAAGGTGGAAGAGCCTTTCTGCTTGAGGCTGATCTTGTGCACCTCCGCTTTCGTCAGGATATTACCTTGAGAACCCCGTCCCTTAATGGCTACCTCGCTGAAGTTCTTTTCGAAGACGAGTAGTTTCTGCCGGGGTTTGGGTTTCAGGATTACCTTGACGGTCTCCGCCTCTCCGTTCGGGTTCGCGCTGAAGTAAAGGACACGGGAGTTTTCCGTACCTTTGGTCAGGTCGTATTCCCGGTCGCGTGTAGCGCCTGTGACGGCGAAGCGTTTGATGTAATTATATCCGAACTTACCGTCCCGGTATATGACGTTGTAAATCGTCCGATTGTCGTTACGCTTAAATACGTTGACATATAGAATATCCTTGCCGATAAACATCTTATCCGCTACCTTGACGATCTTATAAGTACCGTTGCGATAGAAGATAATGACATCGTCTATATCCGAGCAGTTGCATATGAACTCGTCCTTTTTCAGTCCCATACCGATGAAACCTTCTTGACGGTTGATATACAATTTCTCGTTTGCCTCTACGACCTTGGTCGCCTCGATCGTGTCGAAATTGCGTATCACGGTATGGCGAGGGTAAGCCTTGCCGTATTTCTCTTTCAGCATGGTAAACCAATCGATGGTATAGTCGATGATATGTTCCAGTTTATCGTTGATCTTGGCGATTTGTTCCAAGGTCTGGGCAATGAACTCGTTACTCTTGTCGGAGTTGAACTTTAAGATACGTCCCATCTTGATCTCCATGAGTTTCAGGATATCGTCCCGGGTAACTTCACGGATAAATCGGGGCTTGAACGGCTCTAAACGAAGGTCGATATGGGATATCGCCTCGTCCATGTTCTTGGCGTTCTCGAATTCCGGGTCTTTATAAATACGTTCCTCGATAAATATCTTTTCAAGGGAGGCGAAGAACAGGGCCTCCTCCTGCTCTTGTTTCTGGATCTTGAGCTCTTCCCGTAAAAGCTCCAGCGTACGATCCGTAGAGTGGCGAAGCACATCGCTGACCGTAAGGAAATGCGGCTTGTCCTCCTTGATCACGCAACAGTTCGGGGAGATACTGATCTCACAATCCGTAAAGGCGTATAAGGCATCGATGGTCTTGTCTGAAGAGACCCCCGAAGCGAGATGCACCAAGATCTCTACATCCTTGGCGGTATTATCGTCTACCTTCTTGATCTTGATCTTTCCTTTATCGTTCGCTTTTAGGATGGACTCGATCACGGTAGAGGTTGTTTTTCCATACGGGATCTCCGAGATCACCAATGTCTTATTATCGAGCTTGCCGATTTTCGCACGGACTTTCACCGATCCACCCCGTTCTCCATCATTATATTTGGCTATGTCGATAGAGCCTCCTGTCTGGAAATCCGGATATAACGCAAATTCCTCTCCCCGTAGATAGGCGATGGAAGCATCTAATAACTCATTGAAATTATGAGGGAGTATCTTGGAAGACAGGCCTACGGCAATACCTTCCACGCCCTGTGCCAGCAATAAAGGGAATTTTACCGGTAAGGTAACCGGTTCCTTATTACGCCCGTCGTAAGAAAGCTGCCAAAGGGTTGTCTTGGGATTGAATACGGTCTCCAAGGCAAACTTGGAAAGGCGAGCCTCTATATAACGAGGAGCGGCGGCTCCGTCTCCCGTCAGGATATTACCCCAGTTTCCTTGGCAATCGATCAACAGATCTTTTTGTCCCAATTGCACCAAGGCATCTCCGATAGAGGCGTCTCCGTGAGGGTGGAACTGCATCGTATGACCTACGATATTCGCGACCTTGTTATACCGCCCGTCATCCAACCTCCTCATGGAGTGCAGGATACGTCGTTGTACGGGTTTCAGTCCATCGTTGATATGCGGAACGGCCCGTTCCAAGATCACATAAGAAGCGTAGTCTAGGAACCAGTTTTGGTACATCCCAGACAAATGATAGGTCGTGACACGTGTATCCCCTTTCCCCGGGACTTTATAGTCGGAATGGGTATTCGCCTCTTCCTCCGTAGTCTCGTTATCTTGGGTATCACTATTTATATCCTCAATTTCCTCGTTTTCCTTATCCTCGATATAATCGTCTTCTTTATCTTCCGGTCTCATAAAATCCAGTTCTTTCTACACAACGCTATTACGCCAAATTGCTAACAGGGTGTAAATATAGCAAATTCTATTCTATTTCTTTGATAATTTGGCTGACTGTAACTAATAATGGGGGTAGTTTATCTTTAATGACATCAAAAACGATTTCGGCATCGACACCATCATAATGATGAGAGATATAATCGCGCATTCTAAAAATATTTCGCCAAGGTATTTGTGGGTATTTAGAAAATAGTGTTCCATGGGTCTTATTATCAATGGATTTTAGGTTTTCACCGATGGTCTGTATTAACATACAAGCGGCATCTAGCTTTTCCATGCCGGACTCACTCAGCAGATAGTCATTTACGGAAAAGATCGGTTTATTTCTGCGTAAGACCGTTTCAATTGTAGATTGAACTCTATGAAGGATTTGCAGTATTTCTTGGTTAAGCAAATATTCCATCGCGTCGTATATTATTCATTAACAATTCATTCAAGTTTTGTCTTAAACGTAGTAGATCGATTTTATATCCGGTCAATTTTTCCAAATCTTCTTGAATATCACATAGAATATAGAAATTAGGAGTTTCTATCTCGACACAGATATCCAAATCGCTTGATTCTGTTTGTTCTCCTCTGGCAACGGAACCAAATACTCCCAATCGCTTTATACCATATTGGGAAGACATAGTCTTTTTGTATTCTTTGAGAATACTTATGATTTCATTTAATGTTTTCATGACCATGTAATTTATTGAGTAACAAATATAGTAAAAAAATTGATATATGCTATTTTAGGTATAAGGTAACTATAAAATTAGGTGTTGGAGTAGGGGTTTTTCAGAATCTTTTGTCTTATCAATAACAATTGATATTTACATATAAAAGAATATGATATGAAGAAGCTGATTTTATTTGTGTTATTCGCTTTGAGCGGCTTGATGGTGAGCGCTCAATCACGCTGGGGGATTATTCCGGAGGGTGGATTCGCCGCGATTAATCGTGTTGGAATGGGCTCTAGCTGGCGTGCGGGGGTTAAGGTAGGCGTTGGTGTATCTTACCAGTTTGAACCGGGATGGATTGGATTGAAATCCGGTTTATATTATGCGAATAGAGGGTATTCGTTGGGAGATTATCCGAGAACGACGGAGTCTGCTACGTATGTCTTGAAAGAGATGATGACCGGTGGTATCACGCAACATTTTTTGCAATTGCCCGTGATGGCTGATTTCTCATGGAAAGTGTCGAAAGAGGTACGTATGCATTTAGCGGTCGGTATGTATGCCGGTGTATCTGTCAAGAATGATACGAATTGGGGATCTTCGTTTACGATGGGGTATTCGAAGGAGCCGCAGGCGCTTGGTAAATATGTCAAATCTACTGGTCTAGGGTATAATTATGGTTATGGCCATTCGGGATATGATGAGGCTGAAAACGCCGATCATCCATTTCGAGACGTGAATTCTTTTGATTGGGGATTGACAACTTCTTTTGGTATAGAGGTGAATAACTGGGTGATGAATCTGGGGTATGATCTCTCTCTAGGTGATGAGGGCGGTAACTATAAGATCGATGGCGATAATTTCTCTCTGTATGAGGTAAGAAGTGTCGGTGCCAATTACAATACGATGAGTCTGACGGTTGGGTATAAGTTCAAGCTTTAACAGCAAATCACTCATAGGATACGAATCTGACGAATATTCGGTGTCTTTTTTTAATAGATATGCAGCTTTTGAGATTGTTTGATCATCTATAACTTATAGAAACTTAAATAAATAAGATATTATGAGAATCATCAATCCGATAGGTGGGATCATCCTGCTTTTTGTCTTGCTGGGCACTCTGGGGTGTAGCGAGGACTCATTTCAAGATGAGGCTAAGCCGGTGATTTGTCCTAGTGTTGTTTATCCGGAGGGAGCTAAATTGGCACGAGTTTGGTACGGTGCGGGTATTTCCTCTCCTCAGAGTCTAGCGAAGGAATATGTGTACGATGAGTCGGGACGTATCTCCAAGGTATTACATCCATTGAATACGGAGGATGGAGAAGGATACTTGATTGGCTACGTTGAATATGTTTATGACGAGTGGGGATTCTTGTCTAAAGAAGTCTGCTTCAACAGAAACCTAGATCAGACGTATCATAATTTGTCTACGCTTCATTATAAGTATGATGAACAAGGCCGGAAAATAAAGGAGATTACTGAATATCCGGTTATTGGCAAGAGCAAGGTGACAGTCTTTTCTTATAAGAATAATCTTCTGGAACGGAAAGTTGAGTACGACGAACTCGGCCGGAAGCTTACTTATACGGACTATGAGTACGATGAGACAGGGTTGTTGAAAAAAGAAACGATTCGTGATCCCGAAACGTCCGAGGTTCTCCGATATAGCGAGTACCGTAATGAGAACGGATTGAACATGGAGATCATGGTTTATACTTCTCTCCCGACAGAGAAGAAACCTATAGAGCTTCGTAGGATCACGAAGTACTATGATCAGAATGGCAATCTGCTTCAATTGATCTCTGAGGAATTGGCTTCTTTTAGCTCTCAGTCGAGCTTCTCGGAGTCCTATGAGTATATTTGAAGGCGTTCGTGATGACTTTATTCGATATGGAATGTCATCACGAATGTTTTTTCCTTCGTATAGGGTGCCTATTCGTCCAATCCTTGTTCGTTCGGATTTCCGGTCTTCATGAAATACCTTTATACAATAAGACCCCTTCCGTAGTTGTTCTCACTCCTTGTACTTTTCCTTCGGTAATTTGAAAATTCTTTTAGTTCTTATGGTTTTCTATATTTGCCATAAATATAACAAAAAATGCAGAGCGTAGCGTAGGGATTAAAAGCAAAAGTGGGTTTCTCTTAGAGGTAACAAAAGTTTCATACTGAGGAAACTTTAGTTTCCCTATAGAGAAACAAAAGTTTTCCGCTTATTAAACTTTTGTTTTCATATGGAAAAACTTTTGTTTTTTAGGCTGAAAAACTACAAATGACTAGATGTTAATATTTTATCCGTGTTGAAAGGAGATCGGATAATACTATATGGTGAGTGTGGAGGAGCGTTGTGTTAGGTGATAGAAAAGTGGTAAATAGCGGTAAATAGTGGTAGATAGAGCTAGATAATTGTAGATGTTTTTTATCTACCACCATTAGTTAATCATCCTAAGACCAGATGAATGCAGGGATAGTTGTAGATGTTGTAGCAAATAGGCTTATAAACTATATGAGAGAATTGAAAGTCAAAGCGATGAGCGAATAACTTTCAATTCTCCATGTTTCAATTAAATGGTATAATATTGTTCCCATCCTTTGCGAGGCGGTACTCCACATAGCATCTTATTCGCCTCAGGATCGTTCGTGATCTGTTTCGTGTCACGATCGAAGACGAGCTTGCGGTTCAAGCGCTGGCTTAATACGCCGAGACAGAATACCTGACTTAATGGGCCGGCGATAGAGAACGGTGAGCGGGTTTTCTCCTTCCCCATACAACTTAGCAGGAAGTTAGCGAAATGGTTAGACGGGCTTTTCGGCACTTCCGGTAAGCGGGATTCCATCTCTTTCGCTTTCTCATCCGGGATGATAGATAAGGTACTTCCATGAGAACCACCCTTGAAGGTTAATTCTTTCGAGTAGATTTCCTTGCCCGGGTTCAACTTCGCCGGTTGTATCTTGCCGCCGGCTACGGTCGGGATATTCGGGTCGAGCTCGGAAACACCGTAACCTTCCGGGACGGCGGGGATATTGTCCAATCCATCGTACCAAGTGATATCCACGGCCGGCATATTCCCTCTTTCCGGGAATTTAAACAAAAGGGTGGATGACATCGGGAAGAAGAACGGGTTATGGTCTTTCAAATAAAGCGGATTTATTTCTGTAGGCAATCCTAAATCTAGGAATTCATGTGCCGTATCCAAAATATGCGCTCCCCAGTCTCCTAAGACACCCATTCCGAAGTCGTACCAACAACGCCATTGTCCCAAATGATAGTCATGGTTGTAATCATGATATTGAGCTACGCCGATCCATGTGTCCCAATCCATCGTCTCGGGAACCGGTTCTCCCATAGGCATATGCCTAATATTCGGGTTCCATCCGTGCCAGCGACGCGGATTATTCATATGGGCGGTAATGGCGGTAACATCCTTGATAATACCGGCCTCTTTCCATGCCTTGAATTGGAAATAGTTCGCCTCGGAATGTCCTTGGTTACCCATTTGGGTGACAACGCCGTATTTCTTGGCCCCACGCATCATGATCTCTATCTCTTGGAATGTGCGGGCCATCGGTTTCTCTACATATACATGTTTGCCGTGCGCCATCGCCTCGATCGTGATCGGGAAGTGGGAATGATCCGGCACGCCTACGCTTACGGCATCGATCTTGTCCGCCATCCGGTCGAACATCGTGCGGAAGTCTTGAAAACGGGCCGCTTTCGGGAACATGTTGATAATCTCTTGCGTGTGAGGGGCTCCCATGTCCACGTCGCAGAGAGCTACTACGTTACACAGACCTGTGTTATACAATTCCTTGGCGATCTCGCCCCCTCGTTGTCCGATGCCGATGAACGCTATATTTACCCGGTCATTGGCACTGATTAGCGGGGAAGTAGGTAGAACACGTCCGTGGGCGGGTGTCCAGAACGACGGGATGGCCGATACTGCCGATAAGGCTAGCGCTCGCTTAAGGAACGAGCGGCGTGAGATTTCTTCTGATTTCATGGTATTATCTTGTTTAAATTATACTGTTTGCGCAAACACTAATGATTTACGTCGTAAATATACAAAACTTTCTATAGTTACGGAAAAAATCATTTACTTTGTAACCTCATAAAGGAGACCATGTGCTAATGTGCCACTCAGGCGGGTCTCCGATGGACTTATCATTGGCACATTGGCATATTAACAAAATTGGCAAATTATTAGATTATGGCACAAGAAGATGTATTTAAGAAATTAGTTTCACACTGTAAGGAGTATGGTTTCGTATTTCCCTCCTCAGAGATTTATGACGGTTTGGGAGCGGTATACGATTATGGCCAGTATGGTGTTGAGTTAAAGAACAATATAAAGAAATATTGGTGGGATAGCATGACTTTGCTGCATGAGAATGTGGTGGGTATTGATTCCGCTATTTTTATGCACCCTACTATCTGGAAAGCTTCCGGCCATGTTGACGCTTTTAATGATCCGTTGATCGATAACAAGGACTCGAAGAAACGTTACCGCGCGGACGTTTTGATCGAAGACCATTTGGGCAAGATCGAGGAGAAAATGAATAAGGAAGTGGCGAAAGCCGCAAAGAAATTCGGTGACGCTTTCGATGAGGCTAAATTCCGTGAGACGAATCCTCGTGTATTGGAGCATCAAGCGAAATGGAATGAGATCCATGAGCGTTATAGCAAGGCGATGAACGAGTCTAACTTCGAGGATCTTCGCCAATTGATCTTGGATTGCGAGATCGTTTGCCCGATTTCCGGAACTCGTAACTGGACGGAGGTTCGCCAGTTTAACTTGATGTTCTCTACGGATATGGGTTCTACCGCTGATGGAGCGATGAAGGTTTATCTTCGTCCGGAGACGGCCCAAGGTATTTTCGTGAACTTCTTGAATGTGCAGAAGACTGGCCGTATGAAGATCCCGTTCGGTATCGCCCAGATCGGTAAGGCGTTCCGTAATGAGATCGTGGCTCGTCAGTTTATCTTCCGTATGCGTGAGTTCGAGCAAATGGAGATGCAATTCTTCGTTCGTCCGGGTGAGGAGATCGAGTGGTTTAAGAAATGGAAGTCTACTCGTTTGAAATGGCATCAAGCCCTAGGTTTGGGCGATGAGAAGTATCGCTATCACGATCATGAGAAATTGGCTCACTACGCTAATGCGGCTACGGATATCGAGTTTGAAATGCCGTTCGGATTTAAGGAAGTGGAGGGTATACATAGCCGTACGAACTTCGACTTGAGTCAGCATGAGAAGTTTTCCGGTAAAAAGATCCAATATTTCGATCCGGAGTTGAACCAGAGTTACACTCCGTATGTAATCGAGACCTCGATCGGTGTAGACCGTGTGTTCTTGAGCATCATGGCGGGTTCTTACTGCGAGGAGACGTTGGCGAATGGCGAGAGCCGTGTGGTATTGAAGTTGCCCGCAGCCTTGGCTCCGATCAAATTGGCTGTATTGCCATTGGTGAAGAAAGATGGCCTGCCCGAGAAAGCTGAGGAGATTATAAATATGTTGCGTTTCGACTTCCGTTGCCAATACGACGAGAAGGATTCTATTGGTAAGCGTTATCGCCGTCAGGATGCGATCGGTACCCCGTATTGTATTACGGTAGACCATGACACCTTGAAGGATAATTGCGTAACGATCCGTTTCCGTGACACGATGGAGCAAGAGCGCATAAGCATCGATAAGCTTCACGATATTATCACGGAGAAGGTGAGCATGAAGAATTTATTGAAAAAGGTAATAGAGTAAACGAATGAAGAAGTACTGGCATATCGCATTGATGTTGTTTTGCGTGCTCATGATCACCTCTTGTGGGGATGATGATGAGGCACTAGAGGTGGATGAGGTTTGGAAGGTCCAGAATGAGGAGGCTTTTCAAGCCCAGATGCTGGTTCCGGGTTTCGAGCAATTGAGTTCTCAAAGTAATGCCGGATTTATCCTTTACAAGGTCTTGAAGACTGGGGAGAGTAAGGAGCCGATTTATTATACGAGCAAGGTGGAATGTTATTATAAAGGCTCTTTTATAAATGGTGAAGTTTTTGATGATCGTTCTTTCGAGGCTGGAGAGCCTGCGGTGATGGAAGTGTACAAGATGACTGATGGCTTTGCCACGGCTTTACAGAATATGCATCCCGGTGATAAATGGGAGATTTGGGTTCCCTCGCAACTTGGATATGGAGAAGCGGGATATAAGAATCCTAATACCGGGGCTGTTGTTGTAAAACCTTGCACTACGATGATTTTTGAGATGGAAGTCGTAGGTATTGTTGAGGAATAGAAATCCTATCTTATGGTATAATTACGGCCGCCTCTTTTTAGGGGTGGCCGTTTTTTTATAGTTATATGTAAATCTAGGGAAGCAAATCCCCTATAAACAATTAAAGCCTGTCTCACGACAAGCCCTAACCAAACTTTGTTAACCTTAAATCTAATACTATTATGAAAAAACCACGATGCAAAGATACGTTCGTCAAGACCATTTGTCAAGTCTTTTGCAACTAATATATGTTAAGTAACATATCGATGCTTGCCAAAAAGTGTTACACAACACAAAACTCTATATATTACAATCAAAATCTTCTAATTTTAACGATGATTAGGTCCCTTTTATAGGACTGCTAAAGGGAAAGACGTTCTTTGAGTAGCTTATAGCCAGCGCTACTGGCACGAAGATAGGTTCCATCCTTTAATCGTACTTGATAGGTTTCTTTTCCGAATAGTTCTACTCGCAATATCTGTTCCGTATTAACGATATAAGAGCGATGTATACGAACGAACTCCGGAGAAGGAAGGCTTCGCTCGAAATACTTCATGGTTTGCTCCTTTACGTGCTGACCGGAAGTGGTGAATAAGGTCACATAGTCGCCACATGCTTGCAAATAGAATATCTCTTTTATCGGGATGATATGAATACGTGTCCCGTCTTTTACGGATATACGATCTAGAATCTCCTCCGGAACGGTAGCCGGGGGAGGTGCCGTCTTTTCCTCCATTTGTCTCACGATAAGCTCCGCCTCACTCTTTCTTTCCCGGCTGGCATACCATTGGGATAGAATGATCCATGCCATTAGGCCGAACAGGAATCGAAAAGGAATCGTGATCGAGAATTCCTCCCAATCTTCCAATCCGAATATTTGTAGCAAGATCGAGCATCCGGCTATGCAAGCGATTTGTACGAGTACGGCGAAAGCCACTCGTGCTTGCATGATATGTAACGTACATTGTACATACCAAAGATAATATCCCGCTACGGCGAACAATGCGATGGAAAGTAAGCTATCGACCAAAGTGATGCTCAACGGAAGATCGCCATAAAGAGTTAATAATGCGCATTGGATCGCTATGGCTAAAAATAATAATAGGCTTCCCAGCCCTTTATGTAATATGGATGTTGTAATAGGATGTTCTTGCATGATGAGTTTAGTCTCTTAGTTCAAGGCCGCTGAACGACAAGTCTCCACATATATACAACGTGTGCGTCATGTCGGTTGTTTCTGTCAGGTCCCTCATATCTTGGCATCCAGCCAAGAAGGAATCAACCTTTAGACGAACCAGCCATCCTTTAGGGACATATATTACTACGCCGCTGAAGGAGCTATCTATGTTTATGATGGTTTCATCAGCCTCTAATGTTGTTTTTTTAAGATCGAGGATCACGTTGCCGAAAGATACGTCTATGTCCGCCCCCTTGAATACGGGGTCCAGTACGATGTGCCTTACCGAGTTGAAAGTGGTGTCAACCGATACGAAACCGTTATCTGTCTCGTAGTTGATCTCATCGTTAGGCTTTCGGTGCCCGAAAGGGGGATGGTTAAAGGGACGTTTATGCTTTTTCGTGCGGATAGAATCTTTCCGCTTCAGCATGATGACCAATCCTAACAGGATTAATCCTAACGGCCAATATACACGTAAGAAATCGTTCGTGATCCAATTTAACTGCGGGAAAAGGAAATAGACTCCCACGCCCACGAGGAGCATGCCTCCTACCGGATTACGGTGGAAAATCATAAAGATGCCCGACACGACAAGCAGCATCGGCCAAGATACAAGCAAGTCAAATAAAGATGGATCTATCATTCCTAGATTCCGCAGTAAAAATAATATACCGACAATGATAAATAAGGTAGCGATCAGATACCCGTTTGTCCTCTTCTCTTTAAAATCGATGTCATAATCTTTCATATCCATAAGTTCCATTTTTTTGTTTTTTATCAAATGTACGGGTTCGTCATTCTATACACAAGTAAATACCGCTGATTTCTATACGAGTATCGGTAAATAACCGAATAATCCCGATTAAAAAAGCCTTTAGTTTGTAAGAAACGTGAATTTGACACCAAAACTTGATAAAAAAACGAGTTTGATAAGATTAGTTGATAATTAAGGAATATCTTTGTCTTTACAACTGCAATAGAGGAATGTAGGGAATGATACGAAATATTATAAATTTAAAGGCAATAATACTTTATTTTGGATTGATTTTATGCTTGATAGCCGGTATGCCGACTCCGGCTTATGGGAGTTTTTCATATCCGGTCAAGGATGAATCGTATGTATTGGTAATAAATTCATATGTGGATGGCGAACGCTGGTCTGGCAATTTATTAAACATGATCTCGAAGTTCGCTACCCCGGAGGAGTACACCCTCCGGATAGATCATATGAGCGTGATGTTGGTTGATACGCCAGAGAAATTAAAAGAGAAGCAAGAGGCCTTCTTTGAAGTTAATAAGAAGAAGCCGGATGGAATTATCTACTTAGGCGTAAATGGATGGGCTTTTATGCGGGATAAGATCCGGGAGAAATGGGGGGATATTCCCACTCTGGTCTGTTCGGAAACGGGTGAAATGGCAGAAGATGAATGCTATTTTAATCAGCGGCATTCCTCTGATAGGGTGATCCCTTTACAAGAGGCGGTTAAGGGGTATAACGCTACGGGCTTGGTTATCCCTTATTATGTTAAAGGTTCGATCGACTTGGTGAAGGAATTAATCCCGGGTTTGAAACGTCTGATTTTCATATCCGACAGACGTTATGTCTCCACATGGCTTCGGGATGAGATGGAGAAACATATGGAAACTTCTTTCCCTGAGGGGAAAGTGGATTTTTATACGGAGGGTTCTTGCTCCATGGATAGTTTAATGGCGGTTCTGTCGGAGAAAGACCCACATCGAGCGACGGCCGTGATGTATTACTCGTGGATTACCGAGAAACCTTTCTTGAATCACTCGTTATTATATAGTACTTTGTATCAAGGTATAAACGGCATTTCTAGGCATCCTGTTTTTTCTTTATATGATATGGGCGTGGAAGAAGGATATACGATTGGTGGATATTATAATAGCGCTAAAACGATTGAGACTGCTCTAATTCCCTTGCTACAGCAAGTTTATAACGGTGAAGATATGGGCAAGATCCCGGTTTCAACGGTGGATGATCCTCATAAATACTTGAATTATGTTTCGCTGATGAGCGCGATGTCTAATGAAGATAATTTCCCACATGATGCGATCTATTTGAATGCGCCTCCCTCTTTTTTAGAAAAATATTGGATGCCGCTGTTAGGCTTTCTGATTTTCTTTCTGGTAGTCGTGTTTTTAGCGTGGCATTACGTGTATCGTTCTAAGCAAAAGATGAAGGAAGTGGAGTTGAGGCTATTATCCCGTTACCGTGATTTATTTAATAATATGCCATTGCCTTATATACGGCAGCGGCTGATTCGGGAAGGTACGCAAATCGATGTGCAGGTTTTGGATGTAAACCATGCTTTCGAGGAAAAAATCGCTCCTAAAGATTTCGTGGTAAATAAGCATGGAAAAGAGATCGCTAATTTAATTGGGGGAAGTTATCCTTTGCTTCTATCGGCTGTGCCTACAGTTCTGGAGAGTGGGAAATCCTTTACTTGTGAGTATTATTTTGAGCCGACAGGGCTTTACTATACGATTATCATCATGCCTACCTCGGAAGAGAATGTGGTTGATGCGTTTTTTATTGATATTACGGATATCCATAAATTCCAGACGCATTTGAAAGCCATGAATCATAAGCTGGCTATGGCGTTAGAGGCGGCAGATCTTTTACCGTGGCGATATAATCTGGCTGAAGGGAAGATTATCTATGAGTCGAAAGTACATCCGGGAGATAATATAGAGACTGCAGAGGTGCATACCCATGAGGTTTCGTTGAAGGAATATTTCAGCAAGATACACCCGTCTTTCAGGGCTTGCGTGGAAAAGGCTTTCGATGATTTGTGTAATGGGAAAATAAAGAAAGTACGAAAAGAATATTGTCTGGAGCGGTTGATTCCGGGAGAAGATCGCCATGAGTGGGAGGAGATACAGGTAATGGCTGAATATGATGCTTCCGGTAAACCGAAAGCGTTGATCGGGTCTACGATATCTATTACCGAGCGTAAGCAATTGGAACATGACCTTCGAATGGCTAGGGATAAGGCGGAGGAGTCGAATAAATTGAAATCAGCGTTTTTAGCTAATATGAGCCATGAGATACGTACACCGTTGAATGCGATCGTAGGTTTCTCTAATATCCTCGCCTCGACCGATAACCTTGAGGATAAGAAGGAATTCGCTGATATTATCGAGAATAATAATTCCCTATTGTTGCAGTTGATAAACGATATCTTGGATTTGTCAAAGATTGAGGCGGGTACCTTGGAGTTTACTTATGACTATGTGGATATTAACGCTGTATTGAGGGATTTGGAGCAATCGGCTCATTTGAAGAATAAGAATCCGGATGTACAGATCTCATTTAAGGATTATCTGGAGCCTTGCGTGATTTATACGGATCGAAATCGTCTGTCCCAACTGATGATCAATCTGTTGAACAATGCCATGAAATTTACGCAGGCAGGATTGATCTCATTTGGCTATAAACTGCGGGATGATAATACGTTGTGGTTCTATGTAGAGGATACGGGCTGCGGAATCCCGGAGAATAAACGGAAAGATATTTTCGGACGTTTTGTGAAACTGAATACTTTCGCTCAAGGAACAGGATTGGGTTTAAGCATCTGTGAGATGATTGTTACCCAGATGAAAGGAACGATAGGGGTTGATTCCGTGGAAGGGAAAGGCTCTAGGTTCTGGTTTACATTGCCTTTTCAGCCGAAGAAAGAATTATTGCCTAATGAAGAGCAGAAGCCTGTTACTTTGGAGAAGATCGCCCGAAGTGAGGTTACGATCTTGATCGCTGAGGATAATTCCAGTAATTATCGCCTGTTTGAGTCTATATTGAAACCTGAATATAAATTGATTCATGCATGGAATGGAAAGGAGGCTGTAGAGCTATTTCATCAGCACAAACCGCAATTGATCTTGATGGATATAAAGATGCCGGTCATGGATGGATATGAGGCTACCGCAGAGATTCGTAAGGTTTCTTCCAACGTACCTATAATTGCGGTGACGGCTTACGCTTTCGCCCAAGATGAGCAGCGGATTATTAAAAGTGGATTTGATGCCTATACGGCGAAACCGATTAATGGGAAGGTCTTAAAGGACAAGATATCGACTTTATTGACGCATCGGATTATTCTGATGTAATCGAAGGGCTTTGCGGGAAGCAGACCTCATAAAACAATTAAAGCCTGTCTCACGACAAGCCCTAACCAAACTTTGTTAACCTTAAATCTAATACTATTATGAAAAAACCACGATGCAAATATACGGAGTTACCGCTATTTGTCAATAGATTAAGTGCTAAATTGTGTTTTGTAACATGTAATAAAATCTAATAGGAACTTATGCCTCATTGAAATCTTTCGATAGAGTCGCATATATTCTTTATACCTCCCTCTTTTTGGATCATCTCGCCTATATGAGCGGCATTTTTCTTATAAAGCGGATTGGTGACCAGATCACAAACCTTGCGTTCGATCTCCTGCTCGCTCGCTTTCGCTATCTTAACCCCTTCCGGCCCTAACCCTAATTGGTGGATTCGATAGGACCAATAGGGTTGATCGATAATCAACGGAGTGATTAATTGGGGCTTTCCCGCCCTTCCTACGCTATGGGTCGTGCCGCAACCTCCATGATGGATAACGCCGTCGCAGTGCGGGAATATCAAATTATGCGGAACCGGCTGCTTCATTAAGAATAAATGTTTATCCGCTTGTAAGGTGATTCCTGTCTTTGCCCAACCGGAACCGATGATGAGCCGATAATCATGTTTCTTGCAAATATCGACCAAGGCTTTGCTGAAACGGTTACCATCCTTGGAACTACAACTCCCGAGGGTAAAAAAGATAATAGGGCTTTGAGCGCTGTCGACGAATGATATCATTTCCTCGTAAGCCTTCTCATCATATTGAAAAGTGTCATTGAAGCAATAGCCTCCGATCGACCATTCGAACGTCCAGTCCGGATCTACGTTTCCTAGGTGCTGGCTGAAAAGCAAGTAATTATATGAACGCTCTCCCGCGTGATAGCCAAAATTGCGGATCGGAGCGAGTCCGTATTTAGCCCGGTTCTTATTGATCGTGTCTTTGACCATGAAATTGGTCATCCGGTTCATCAACTTCCATAGGATAGCGGGAGTGATGATCGGGTTGGGTTTGGGAAATGGCAATACGGCCGGGGGAATCTTCTTACCCGGCAAGAACGGGGCGTAGGCGGTACGTATCAAGGGCTTCTTGCAATACTCGGCGATACTTGCGACAGCAAATTCCGAGTTGGTCGATACTAAAATATCATGCTCTTTTAGTAGGGGAATCAATTGATCGAACTGTTTATCGATCACGTTCCTCATCCATTTAAGGAATGGCCGGAATTTATGTGAGTTTTGCGCTGCGCTATCGATCATGCCGCCGATATCGTCAAACTGCTGCAATACGTATTTAAATCCGTAGGGTTTAACGGTCTCCTCGAATATTTGAGGGAGATTGATGGTCACCTCATGGCCACGTCTTTCCAATTCGGCCGCTATGGCCAAATAAGGAAGAACGTCGCCTTGTGAGCCTCTGGTTACTAATAGTATTTTCATGCTACGTTTATTTATGGGCTATGAGGGTCTTGTTTACCGGATATTCAGTTGACGCAAACGCTCGATGTCCAGATGGTATTTGGCTTCCATCGTTTGTAGTTTCTGCTCATTGATGGCTAAGGGATGATTCAATCGTTTCGTTTCCCGGTATCCTTTATATACGGAGCGAATCATCTTACGTGGATTGAAAATGACGGATGAGGTGATCCAGCAGCCGTGCGTACACCAACAGTTGGCTTTATACCCATGTCCGATAGCGGCTATTTCCTGTTTCATCGCTTCGCTATTCATCACTTTACTTATATCGCAACCATACTCTTTTATATTTCCGAGCGGTTCCCGTAACTCGCAGGCACGAAAACGTCCGTCGTAGTCGATTACCAAGGTAGTCTCTCCGGCCGTACAATCCATCCCCCAAGGGGTCGGGTGATCTATGTTGCTGGCACGTATATTATATAAGGTACGTATAAGGCCGAGATAGAAGAAGCGTGTGATCGGTTTCCTTAAGCCGGTGGTATCCGCTACCATCCGATCCGCATAAGCTGAATAGATAGGGGATATGTCATCTTGTATTTTGCGTAGCGTTGACTCGGTTAGGATTTTCACGCCATCGTCACGGGTCATGCCTCTGGCGGCCTCAATCGTATGTGTGGAGGTACGGAAACGTCCGTATACCCAAGTCATGAAGTCTTCTACCTGGTCTATATTGTATTTCGTGATAACGGTTGCTATATTTTTCAGGACCTTGCCGTCGTCTCCGAAATTCTCCTGTATCTTACGCAGGGTTTCCAGTGCCTTATAGAAGTTTCCCGGTACGCCTCTCTGTGTATCGTGGGTCGTACCGAAACCATCCAAGGAAAGGCTTACGTTAATATTACAATCCGGGCAGTTCTGGCGGAACCGTTTTACCCATTCGACGATCCGGTCTGGTTTTAAGCCGTTCGTAGGGATGTTCACATCTTTGATATGGTTGTTTTTGTAGAATAACTCCAATATTTCCGGTAGATCCTCACGCAGGGTAGGCTCACCCCCGGATATCCATAATCGGTTGAATTGCCCGGCAGTTTCTGATATCTTCTTGATTTCATCGAAAGTGAGGTCGGGTTGCTTCTTATCCATTTCTTGGGCATAGAAGCACATCGCGCATTTGGCGTTGCATCGGCCTGTTACGAAAAGGAAGATCGACTCGAGTTTTCTTTCCGTGCTCATTGCCCTGAAAGAACTGGTGGTTCGTTTTTTGTCCATTTTATTTTTGTTTTACCATTTGTCTTATCTGGCGCATGATTTTTTCCTTGTGTTTGATCAACACCCGGAGAAAATAACATAAGAAGCCAAATAAAATACTTATTAGCATATACTATATGATCTTTAAAGGCAAAGATCGACGATAAAATGACGCTAAACAATCTCTATTTGCAGTATTTTGTGGTCCATGTTTAAAAGGTAGGTCTATAAACAATTAAAGCCTGTCTCACGACAAGCCCTAACCAAACTTTGTTAACCTTAAATCTAATACTATTATGAAAAAACCACGATGCAAATATACGGACTTTTCAATTCCTGTCAAGATCTGTAGTGCTAAATTATGTTTTTCAACATATAACAAAAATAAAAAGGCGCCTTTCTTTTAGAGAAAGACGCCTTTTCCATGATATACTAATCAAATATTAGTCTTGTAGCTTAGCGCAAATGAACTCACGGTTCAAACGAGCGATGTTACTAACGGAGATGTTCTTCGGACACTCCATCTCGCAAGCGCGTGTGTTCGTACAGTTACCGAAGCCAAGTTCATCCATTTTAGCGACCATTGCTTTCGCACGGCGAGTAGCCTCGACTTTACCTTGAGGCAACAAAGCCAGCTGGCTAACCTTAGCGGATACGAATAACATAGCGGAACCATTCTTACAAGCGGCAGCACAAGCGCCACAACCGATACAAGCGGCAGCGTCCATGGCTAAGTCTGCGTCCTTCTTTGGGATAGGTATCGCATTAGCGTCGGGTACACCACCTGTGTTGACAGATGTGAAACCACCCGCTTGGATGATTTTGTCGTAAGCGTAGCGGTCTACCATCAAGTCGCGGATAACAGGGAAACCTGCGGAACGCCACGGTTCGATCGTGATCGTCTCTCCATCGTGGAAACGACGCATATATAACTGGCAAGTCGTAGCTCCAGTTGCCGGTCCGTGCGGGTGTCCGTTTACATACAATGAACACATGCCACAGATACCCTCGCGGCAGTCGTGATCGAATACGATCGGTTCCTTACCCTCGTTGACCAACTGCTCGTTCAAGATATCCAACATTTCCAAGAAAGAGACACTCTGATTGATCTTCTCAATTTTGTATGTCTCGAACTGTCCTTTCTCCTTCGGACCTCTCTGACGCCAAACCTTAAGTGTTACACTTATATCTTTATCCATGATTCTAATTTTTTCTGAGATTGATGATTATTACTTCTTGTAGTTACGTGTTTGAGGAACAACGAACTCATAGTTCAAATCCTCTTTCAACATGACAGGATCTTTGTCCTCGCCTTGGTACTCCCAGCAAGATACGTACATGAACTTATCGTCATGACGCAAGGCCTCACCTTCTTCTGTCTGGTGCTCCGTACGGAAGTGACCACCACAAGACTCAGCGCGGTCCAAAGCATCGTGTGCCATCAATGTACCGATCTCGATAAAGTCGGCTACACGTAATGCTTTCTCTAACTCGGTATTCAAGTTGTCTGCGTTGCCTGGGATGAATACGTTGCTCCAGAACTCTTTCTTCAAGTCTTTCAGCATCTGGATAGCTTCTTGCAAACCTTTTGCGTCGCGTGCCATACCGATATGTTCCCACATGATATGACCTAGTTTGCGGTGGATAGTGTCTACGGTTTCTTTACCCTTGACGTTCATCAATTTTTGGATACGATCCTTGATGGCCTTTTCTGCCTCGACGAACTCCGGCAGATCCGTGCTGAAGCGAGGAACTTGGATTTGGTCGGACAAATAGTTCTGGATCGTGTATGGTAATACGAAATAACCATCGGCCAATCCCTGCATCAAAGCGGAAGCACCTAAACGGTTCGCTCCGTGATCGGAGAAGTTTGCCTCACCGATAGCGAACAGACCCGGAATGGAGGTCATCAACTCATAGTCAACCCACAATCCACCCATTGAGTAGTGCAATGCCGGGTAGATCATCATCGGAGTCTCGTATGGATTATCGTTCGTGATCTCTTCGTACATATCGAACAAGTTACCGTATTTCTGCTTAACGACCTCTTTACCCAAGCGATTGATCGCGTCGGAGAAATCCAAGAATACGGCCAAGCCCGTGCTGTTCACGCCGAAACCTGCGTCGCAACGCTCTTTAGCGGCACGAGAAGCCACGTCGCGAGGAACCAAGTTTCCGAATGCCGGATAACGACGCTCCAAATAATAATCACGGTCTGCCTCGGGAATATCTTTACCTTTCTTCGTTCCGGCCTGTAGAGCTTTAGCGTCTTCCAGTTTCTTCGGAACCCAGATACGGCCGTCGTTACGCAAGGATTCGGACATCAAAGTCAATTTAGATTGGAAGTCACCTTTCACCGGTACGCAAGTCGGGTGGATCTGAACCATACAAGGATTAGCGAAGTAAGCGCCTTTCTTGTAGCATTGCCATGCGGCGGAACCGTTAGATGCCATAGCGTTGGTTGACAAGAAGAACGTATTAACGTAACCACCCGTAGCTACAACTACAGCGTGAGCGGCGTAACGCTCGATCTTACCTGTAATCAAGTTGCGGGCGATGATACCACGAGCACGACCGTCTACCTTAACTACATCCAACATCTCATGACGAGTGTACATCTTAACCTTACCCAAACCGATCTGACGACTCAACGCTGAATAAGCGCCTAACAAAAGCTGCTGACCCGTCTGGCCACGGGCGTAGAACGTACGCGATACCTGAGCGCCACCGAATGAACGGTTATCCAACAAACCACCATATTCGCGAGCGAAAGGAACGCCTTGAGCCACGCACTGGTCGATGATTGAGTTAGAAACCTCAGCCAAACGATAAACGTTAGCCTCACGAGCACGGTAGTCACCACCTTTGATCGTATCGTAGAACAAACGGTAAACAGAGTCACCATCATTCTGGTAGTTCTTAGCGGCGTTGATACCACCTTGAGCGGCGATAGAGTGCGCACGGCGGGGAGAATCTTGGATACAGAAGTTCAATACGTTGAATCCCATCTCTGCCAAAGATGCGGCAGCGGAAGCTCCAGCCAAACCTGTACCGACTACGATAACATCCAAACGACGCTTGTTAGCGGGGTTCACCAATTTCTGGTGATTTTTATAATTAGTCCACTTCTCAGCCAACGGGCCTTGAGGTATTTTAGAATTTATTTCAGACATAATGATTTAATTTCAAAAGTTCTTAATTATAAAACCTGTAGCTTGCAATTAAGCACCTACTCCGTTTAGGAAGAAGATGATAGTAATGATCGCGAAAAGTCCGCAAATAACCGTAGCTACGATCTTAGAGATACATTCCCAGCGGTTCATCCAGATCGTGTTATTCCAACCGATTGTTTGGATAGCGCTCCAGAAACCGTGAGTCAAGTGGAACCACAAAGCCACGTACCAGATCAAATAAAGAACGGTGATCACGGCATTACCTTGGAAGTAATAGTTGATAAAAGCGGCTCCGTCTTGTGGAGATACCATAGCTGACCCCAATGCAACTTCGTGATGACCGATCAATTCGGCGAACATCATCTTATACCAGAACTGGCTGAAGTGCAACAGCATGAACAGGATAACGATCAAACCCAAAACGAACATGTTCTGAGATGCCCATTCCACGCCTTTCGGACGAGCGTTGATAGCGTAACGGTCGTTACCACGTGCCTTACGGTTTTGCAAGGTAAGAATGATAGCGTACACGAAGTGGATCACAACGCCTGCGGCCAATACGAGAGTAGCTGCCACAGCGTACCAATTAGAGCCCAACAGCGAACAAACCATGTTATAAGCCTCTCCGGAGAAAACGGCCGCCACGTTCATCGACAGGTGGAACAATAAGAACAGAACAAGAAAGAGGCCTGATATACTCATTATCAGCTTCTTCCCGATAGAAGAATTAAGTAACCACATAAGATAATAATTTAAGTTATTTAATTGTATTTAGAAATTTCTACTTAAACTATGTAATTATCACGCAAAGGTATGCTAAATCCATATATCGCGCAAACGATTAAAGAAATATTTCTGCATTAATGGGAGAGGTCAGGGCATGTGCCCCGACACATGAAATAATGCGGAAGGAAAAGGCTTTCCTTATGAATAATTTATATACATTTGCCTATATGCGTAAGGATTTGAATGGGGCACGGCATTTTTCTATAGGGATCAAGTTTACGATCTTATTGTTTACGATCGCGATCTTGGTTCTTGTGCTTTTTTCGTATAGGAGCGACAAGCATGGCAACCTGTTCTGGCAGGTAGAGAAATTGATTCCGCATCATCCGGACAGCGCTTTGGTGTTATTAGAGAAAGTGACGGATGTCAATGGATTATCGCTTCGAGAGAAAGCCCGTTATTGTCTGTTATGGACCGAATCACGGGATGAGGCGGGATTGAGGCATACATCGGATTCCATAATCTCTATCGCTACGGATTATTATAGGACGACACGAGGCTGTTACTGGCCTCCCAAAGCGTGGTTTTACCGGGGGAAAGTCTATGAGGATATGGATCAACCGTCCCTAGCTTTGGAATGCTATTTACGTGCGTTGGAATATGAGGGAGGGAATTGGGATTACGAATTTTGGGGACGGTTATATAACCAGATAGGGAGGCTGTACGCCGAGCAGGAATTATATGGCAAGGCTATGTCTTTTTTGAGAAAAGCGAGTGCCCAATATCAGCTCTTGAATGATACGGCCGGACAAGGCCGGATACTGGAGGAAGTCAAGAAATACGAGGCGTTACGGGATTCTATCGGATCGCTGTCAGCGAGAGAATCGATTTATCAGATCACTTCCCGGTATGATGTAAGGCCGGTTCGTGAGGACTTATATAGGAAAGAATTGATGTTATCGCAAAGGGGACAGGAGCGTTATCTGTACGCGTTTATTATCGGCATAATCCTATTTATTTGCTTCCTCCTTTATCGGCGATGGAGAAATACGCAGGAAAACGCTCTTCGAAGGGAAGAAGCCTTGCGACGTTCGATTGCTAGCCAGCAACAACGTATGCGAGAAGAAAAAGAAGAGAATGAACGGCAAATCACCCTTTTGGAAAAAAGAATTACGAAAATAAAGGAAGAAAAGGATCAAGAGTTGATGTTGGTTTCCTTACAATTGGAAAAACAACGGCTGGAGATTTGTAACGAGTCGATTCATAATAAGGAGAGTAAGCATTTATTATCTGTTGCGATCTTGCGGAAATCGGAGGTCTATGAGAAGTTTCACGATCGGGATGCCGGCAAGATTGTCTCTGAGGATTGGGAGCTTTTGGAGGTGCTGTTGAATAAGGCTTATGATGACTTTACCTTACGGCTGAAAAAACTATATCCTGCTATTTCCGATACGGAGTTGAAGGTCTGTATGCTTACGAAGATCGGCGTTCCCGCCAACCAGATCACACGGGTATTGAAATATAATAGTTCGGTACTTCGTCCTCGTCTATTCCGGAAGATTTTTAAGAAAGAAGGTTCTACGGAGACATTTGTGGAGTTTATCTCAAGTTTTTGATTATTATGTATTTATAGCGGTCTTGGCAGGTTTGTTCTCATTTTTGTTCTCATTTATCATGTGATTTGTGAGATATGCGGGATATTTTTGGAGGCAAAAAAGCATGGTTATGAAAAGTGTAAAGTTAGCCTCTATCTTGTTTTATTTAAATAGTGTTTTTGTCGTTTCTTGTTTCGTGTCATGCGGTTCTTCGCCAACGGAAGCGTCCTCTCTTTTAACCGCGGATATAAGAGGGGGGATGGATAAACCGGGGCTATTGGGATTAGGCGATGAGATCAAGGGGGTTACTTTTGTCCCTTTAGAGGTGACCACGGATGATGCCTCGTTGATAGACGGAGTTTATGATTATGCCGTGACAGATCGATATATCTATGTGCTTCCCGTAAAAGAGCCCCGTATCGTCCTGTTCGATCGGCAAGGGCGTTTTATCCGGACGTTGGTAAAAGAAGGGCAGGGGCCGGGTGAATTTAGCGGTATTCTGCCATGTATCCAAGTGGACGAACGTAATGACCGCCTTTTTTTATTTAGTAATAATCGAGTTTGGGAATATACGTTGGAAGGTGAATTTATCGGACAATCCACCCATGAGTATTCGGTAATCTATATGCGTCATATCGGAAAGGATCGTTTCGCCGCCATATCATTCCCTTTTCAGCCTTTCAACGGAGGAGGATTCGGATTAGGCCTATTTTCGAGGAAAGGGGATACGATAGCGATCAAGAATGATTTTTATTCCTTTTTATTACCCCATGAGAAGAGCGGGTTCACGACAAGTATCGCCCCCGCTTATTCTGATGCGCAAAACTCTGTGTTGTTTAAGACCGGTAGTAATGATACGGTCTTCTGTATCTCGGCGGATCGAATAAGTGCGGCTTGTGTCCTTGATCTGAAAAACTCGGATGCGGAAGTGATTCGTTCGTTGGATGTTACGGACATGAGTAATTTGCGAATTGAAAAAAAGGACCCCAAGGATATCTTTGTGCAAGATATGATTGAGTTTCCGGGACATTATTATTTCCGTTTATTGTATAACCAAGGCTATTATATAGCCTCTGTAGATAAAAAGACGGGAAAGACACTTGTGGAAAAATGTGTGATGCCGGGTTCTATCTATGAACTGGCGGATGCGAACCTTCAACATGGCATGCAGGGTACGAGAAGTTATCGGAATTTCCCGGTCTGGGGGAGGGTCATAAAAGATGAGCTGGTACAAGTAGTGACCCCGTATGAGCTAAACTTATATAAATCGCTTCGCTCGATCACGATTCCGCAGGAGTTGGACTTAAAAGGAGAGGAGGGCAATCCGGTTTTTGTGTTTTATTCGCTTATCTGACTTCGATATGTATCGCTCGGTTGTACTTCTTGTAATAATCTAGCGATAGAAGCTATAGTATTCATGGTTACTATCTATAGAAAATCTGATTTACTATTGATAGTAATCTGATTTATTATAGATAGTAATTGGATCGGTAATAGGCGTGTATGTATAACTGATTAGATATCAGCCATATACTAATATTTACGTGCAAAGTGGGCATATTGTGTATTTTAACTGTTCGGTAAATAATCGTGTTCTTTTATCTTTTCTATGCCTTTGATGGCTATTAGTGTTAATTAACGTATTGTTTATATTTATATTACGAGTATTTCGTATATTTGCGAAACCAACGTAATATCCGGATATGCTTAGAGGTTGGTAAGTATGTGTAATAACGGTATAAATAACATTAAAACGGATTGAAAATGAAAAAGGCGATTATGAACACAATGATCATCCTGTTCGCTTTGGCGATGTGCGTAGGATGCGGACAGTCTTCGGAACAAAAAGAAGAAAGTGTTCCGACAGATGTAACAAAGGCAGAAAAACAAGAGCAAGTACAGGTGGAAGCGGAGGACGAAGATACGCTGGAAAATGGAGAGCAGGTATTTAGGGTGGTAGAGGTGATGCCGAAGTTTCCCGGCGGTGATGCGGAGCTTTTGAAATTTATAGCCAAGAATATAAAGTATCCACAAGAGAGCCAAGAGAAAGGGGAGCAAGGCCGTGTGATTTGTTCGTTTGTGGTAACGAAGGATGGAACGCTTACGAATTACAAGGTCCTTAGAGGAATCTCCCCGGCATTAGACCAAGAGGCGGTTCGGGTCTTGCAAATGATGCCTCGTTGGACACCGGGCACCCAAAAAGGCGAGCCGGTAGCCGTGAAATATACGGTGCCGATCACATTTAAGTTGCAATAATTCACGATTGCAGGTCTTGTGATTCTTATTTAATGTTAATTAACGTGCCTTCCGCATGCTGTTTACGACTATTTCGTAGCTTTGTGGATATACATTAAATAAAAGGATAAGATTTATGGAGAAGCTAACGATGCAGGAAGAAGAGGCGATGCGCTGGATTTGGCGGATCGGTCCTTGTTTTGTGAAAGATGTGCTGGCCAAATACGAGGACCCGAAACCTCCTTATACGACGCTCGCTTCCGTGATCAAGAATCTGGAGCGAAAGAAGTACGTGAAGGCGAAACGTTATGGAAATACGTATGAATACCGTCCCTTGATAGAGGAAACGGAATATAAACGTACGTTCCTTGGCGGCGTGGTAACGAATTATTTCGCTAACTCGTATAAAGAAATGGTTTCTTTCTTTGCGAAAGATCAGAAAATCTCTACGGATGATCTAAAGGATATCATCGATTTGATTGAGAAAGGAAAAGAATAACCTAAATCCCACATACCATGACACCGGAATTTGCCTACTTATTGAAGGTAAATGTAGCCTTTGTACTCTTTTACGCCTTCTACCGGTTGTTCTTCTATAAGGACACGTTCTTCAAGCTACGTCGTGCGATCTTGCTGGCGTTCTTTGGCTTGGCTCTGTTTTATCCTTTGCTGAACATCCAAGATTGGGTAAGGCAACAAGAGCCTATAGCGGACGTGATTTATATGTATTCCGCTATGTTGCCTGAGGCGACGGCGAAAGCGGATGCCGCGGCGTCCGTGGATTGGTATGGATGGTTGCTGGGATCTTTGGGGTTTATTTATTGGGGGATCGTAGCGTTCTTATGCGGACGTTTTCTCGTGCAATTAAGCAGTATCTTATGGTTGGCTCATACCAGTGAGCGTGTTGTTATTCATAAAACTCCGGTTTATGCGTTGCGGAAGGCCGCCGGGCCATTCTCCTTTTTCCGTATGGTCTTCTTGCATCCGGAGAGTCATTCGGATAAGGAAACGGATGAGATATTGACACATGAATGTACGCACGTATCCCAATGGCACTCGATTGACGTGATCTTGAGCGAGATGATGTGTATGGCTTGCTGGTTCAATCCTTTTGTATGGTTATTGAAGCGTGAGGTTAGGCATAATCTGGAGTATCTGGCGGATAACACGGTGATCCAGTCCGGTTACGATAGTAAGAGCTATCAATACCATTTATTGGGATTGGCTCATCATCAGTCCGTTACTACTTTGTATAATAGTTTCAATGTGCTGCATCTGAAGAACCGGATTATGATGATGAACAAGAAGCGGAGCCCGGGTATCGTACGTACGAAATATCTGATATTTATTCCATTGGTAGGGATCTTGATGCTGTTAAGTAATATCGAGGCGGTAGCCCGTTTGACTGTCCGTCTGGCGAATGAGGCTACGGTCTCGAACGCTATGGTGACGGCTACGGGCATTCTGGTTGATGAGACCGGGCAGCCTTTGATCGGGGCATCAGTTGTGGTGAAGGGCGGTAAAGAGGGGACTATCACGGATAGGAAAGGGGCTTTCTCTTTGGAGGTTCCTGCGAATGCGATTTTGCGATGCAGCTATCAAGGAAGGGAGTCCCAAGAGGTCTTGGCTGCTGATATGACAAATAATACCCATTTGTCCTTATCTTCCAAATCCCGTGAGATGAACGAGCAAGTATTTACCGTGGTAGAGAAGATGCCTAGTTTTCCGGGTGGGGATGCGGAGTTGTTGAAATACATAGCCACGAATATAAAGTATCCGAAAGAGAGTCAGGATAACGGGGAGCAAGGGCGTGTAATCTGCTCGTTTATCGTCGGGCGTGATGGTTCCGTCAATAATCCGGAGGTGCTTCGGGGAGTGACTCCTTTATTGAATGAGGAGGCCGTAAGGGTAATAAACACTATGCCTCGCTGGAATCCGGGAATGCAACGTGGAAAGGCGGTCGCCGTGAAATATACGGTACCGATTACGTTCCGTTTGAAAAGTCCGGTAGTAGAAACGAAGGAAGAGACTTTGACGGTAGTGGACGTGATGCCGCAATATCCCGGAGGGGATCATGAATTATTAAAGTTTATCGCTCAAAGCATAAAGTATCCGACGGATGCGCAGGAAGCGGGAGTGCAAGGTCGTGTGATCTGTTCGTTTGTGGTAGATAAGAAAGGAAATATCGTGGAACCTAAAATCATACGGGGGATAGATCCCTCCTTGGATGCGGAAGCTTTGAGAGTCATCGGAATGATGCCCCGGTGGACTCCCGGTCGTCAGGACGGAAAGGCGGTCCGTGTCTTATATACGGTGCCTATTACTTTCCGGTTACAGTGAAATAAGAATAGAGGCTATGTTAGTCGCTTAATCAGTAATCTTAAAAATATACAGATATGAATGCGAAATGTAATTTAGTTACAGTTCTGTTACTTTGTTGCCTTATTTTTCCCGGGAATGCTCAAGAGTTTAATTGGCAAGACTTGGTGAACCGTAAGCAATATGCGGCTGTGATCGCCCGTGCCGATAGCCTTACCCCGGCTGATTCTTCCGATTATGAGGTGATGAATGCTATCGGGCAAGCCTACGAGGGGATGCTTCGTTACCGGCAAGCCTACGACTATTATCGTCTTTGCCTCTCCATGGACACGACTAATCTGGATATTTTAAATACGTTGGCCCGAACGGCTACGAACTTGGGCAAGGCGAAAGACGCTGAGCGGTATTTCCACAAGGTATTAGCGGCCGATAGCCTAAACTTCTATGCTAATTATCAATTGGCCCGGTTGTATTTCCAGTTGGGCGAATATGAGAGGGCGGTTGATACGTATGAGAAACTACAAGCCCGGAATGAGGACAATACGGCCTTATACCGTGCGATCGGCGATTGTTATTCCCGGCTGGAGCAATACCCGTCCGCGACGATCGCCTATTTTCAAGCGTATAACTTGAACCGGGAGAATGCGGGACTGGCGGGTGCTTTGGTAAATACATTATATCGTATGGGTGTCGGTAGTCCGGACTATATATTAGAAGGGGTAGCGATTTGCGATACCGCCTTGATCTACAATCCGGGGAATCGCCAGTTATTACGCAGTAAAGCTTTGGGTTTGTATATGGCAAAACAATTCGCTCAGGCTGATTCCATTTACTCTGGTTTGTTGGCTGATGGTGATTCTACTTACCTTACCTTGAAATATGGGGGAGCCTCGAAGTATTATGCCGGTCTGTATATGCCTTCGGTAGATATCTTGGATATGGCATATGAGCAGGATACGACCTCGGTCGAGGTATGCCTCTTATTGGGTTCCGCCTTGGGTAAGACGTATGACCGGAAGCGGGCTTACGACTTATTTGACCGGGCGGAAAAGGGGTTGGAACCCAATCGTTTCTTGGTAAATCAATTATTGGCCTTCCGTGCGGAGACTTACCAAAAGGACGGGAGATACAAGGAAGCGTCCCGTCTCTACTATGAGGCATGGAAGAAGAATCCGGAACGACTGGATTTCCTGGCGGCGATCTCGCATATGTATAGTGAGATTGACGTGTCTAAATTCCAGAGTGAAGAGGATCGTCAGCGAGGTCTTTTTATCTTGGTACTTTATATGAATGAGAGCTTAAAGAAAAAAGCGGACGAGAGGACGATGGTGTTTAGCCGGGCGCTTCTGCAATCCTTCTATGAGGATATGTTTTTCCGTAATGTGGCAGAGGAGACTATGATAGATCCGGATGGGAAAAAGAGCAAGATCTCTATCGTGGATTTGCGTAACCTGATCAATCAATTGCCGGAGGAATCGGAGATGGTCATGGAGATTCGTGCTATGAGCGCCAGAAGCTCGGGTAAGATAGAGGAGGCGGCCCGTCTGCTTTATCGGGCGTGGAAGGTGAAGGGTACTCGTGTAGAATTGCTTCGTGAGATCGCGAACCTATATAGCCATCCGGATATCTCCGGATTCAAGAATGCGGAGGAGCTACAGAGAGGTGTATTCGCTCAAGTGACTTACGCAAAGGAACTGTTGAAAAACGAGTCGGATCTGAGTAACTTGACTTTTACCCGGCCTTTCTTGGAGTCATTAAATTCGGATATGTCCAAACGGGGTATCACGGAGCAAACCATGCTGGCTCCAGATAACCGGAAAAGCCAGCTTTCTATAAATGAACTCCAATCTCTGATCCAACAACTGCCGGAGACATCCGATGAGGTAAAAGAGATGATACGAATGATGGACCGGGAGAAAACGCTAAAGAGCAAGAAATGACATCGAACGAAAGACTTTAAACATCATAAAAAATGAGAAAATTAACTACGAACGCAGTGGCTATGCTACTCGCTTTAGTCGGATGTATGGGATGTGGCAATCGGTCCGCTTCCTCTGTCGATAACCTTATAAGGGTTGATGTCATGGCCGATTATCCGGAAAAGGAACTGATACTTCAAGACCTCATGGACGTGGAATACATCGCGTTGGAAACCACGGATGATTTTATAACTAAAGGTGCCGTGAAAGCGATCGGAAAGGATATCATGCTGGTGACGAATCGGGGCAGTGATGGGGATATTCTTGTTTTCGATAGAAACGGAAAGGGACTAAGGAAGATAAACCGTTTAGGGCAAAGCGGTGAGGAATACACGCAGCTTACAGGGCTTGTCTTGGATGAGGATAACGATGAGATATTCGTCAAGGATAATCCAGCGAGAAAAATAGGTGTCTATGACTTATTAGGAAACTATAAAAGGAGTTTTAAGTTCACGGATACCAGTTATTATAATTATATATTTAATTATGATCGTGATCATTTGATTTGCTATAAGAGTTATCCATCGGAAAAAGGCAAGCGGGAGTGTCATTTGATTATTTCCAAGCAAGATGGCCGTATCATTCATGAGATCCAAATTCCCTCTAAGGGGACTGAGACTCCGGTTGTAACAGAAGGGGAGTTTATCATTACGCCGGAATTTTATCTTACGTTTCCGGATCGGGATAAATGGATACTTGTCAATACATCGTCTGATACCATATTCCATTACTTGCCGGATGGTAATCTGAGTCCTTTTATCGTAAGAAGCCCTTCCATATCCTCCATGGATACTAAAGTATTTCTTTTTCCAACCGTCATCACCGATCGCTACTGTTTCATGAGAACCATGAGAAAAGAGGTTGACTTTACGACGTTTAAAGGTTTCCTTGGTGAAGATCTGGTGTATGATAAACAAGAAAATGCCTTATTCAGCTATATTCTATACAATGATGATTTCATCAATAAGGAAGAAGTCTCTCTAACATCAGAGCCAAGAAACCCCGAAATAGCTATCTGCCAAACTCTAGATGCCCCGGACTTAGTTGAGGCTTACGAGAAAGGCCAGCTAAAAGGAAAGTTGAAGGAGATCGCCGCAAACTTGGATGAAGAGTCGAATCCTGTGGTCATGCTGCTGAAAAAGAAAAAGTAATATATTGCTCCGGCTGCTACCTTGCTGGAAAAAAGTAAGTTGATGGCTATATTATTTTTTGATAAACACGTACATACTTGATTCATAATACGTAAATCGATTTGAGCGAGAAATACCTATTAATTTTAGGGAGGCCGTATCAAATACTATCGATTGCCCACTTATGTTCCGGAAATAAAATGTTCCTCTCCTGTTGAAATAGTTCTCCGATAACCTATACATTCCATAGCGAATAAGTATTTATTCTTAAATCAGCGCCGTGAACTGTATAAACCACGCCGTGGAATGTGCAGACCACGCCTTGGTTTATACAGTTCACGGCATGGTTTATAGAATAGATGAGATAGCGATAAACTTTATATATAGGTAAACATACGTTTTATTCTAGATGAATCCGTTTGCGTTTTCGAGTAAACCAGCTACATTTGCCGGAAAGAATATCTAGATGAGGAAGTTCCTTTTATTGTGGTTGGTTGGGTTGATGTTGGTGCCTTCTGTGATGGCTGAGCGGAAAAAGGTTGGCTTGGTGCTGGGAGGCGGTGGGGCGAAAGGTGTCGCTCATATCGGGGTGTTGAAGGTATTGGAGGAGGCCGGCATCCCGATTGATTATATTGCCGGAACCAGTATGGGAGCCATCGTTGGTGGCTTGTATTCCGTTGGCTATACTGCCGCTGAGATCGATAGCATGGTACGTTGGCAGGATTGGAGCATGTTGCTAAGTGACCGTGTGAAACGTAGTAACCTTACTTTTCCGGAGAAAGAGAATTCCGAGCGATATGTCTTTTCCCTTCCTTTTGGCCGGAGTAAAAAAGAGATAACGATCCAAGGGATGATAAAAGGTCAAAATCTCCAGAACCTTTTCTCTGATTTAACGATCGGTTATCATGATTCCGTAGATTTTAATCAATTGAATATACCTTTCGCTTGTGTGGCGTTGAATGTGGTGGACGGGCAAGAATATGTTTTCCATCGTGGAAGTCTTCCGTTGGCAATGCGTGCCAGTATGGCGATTCCTGCCGTGTTCGCGCCGGTACGTTTGGATAGCATGGTGTTGGTAGATGGTGGGATCAAGAATAACTATCCGGCGGATGTCGCACGGGATATGGGGGCGGATATCATTATTGGCGTAGATCTGGGTACTAGCGACTTGAAACAGTTGGAGCGGATAAATACCCCTTGGGATATCGTAGGGCAGATCATCGCCTTGCATGGTTATGAGAAATACGGACCGAATAAGGAACAGACCGATCTGTTGTTCCGCCCGAATACAGACCCTTATAATTCCGCTAGTTTTGGGGAGACGGCCCTGGATACCTTGATTGACCGGGGTGAGCAAGTCGCCCGCAAGCAATGGGATGAGATTCTTGCCTTAAAGAAGAAGATTGGTTTATCCGATAGTTCGGATATGCACCGAAACAGATTAGTACATTCCTATCCGGTAGCCCCTACCGATACGTTTCATATCCGGCGTGTCTTGTTTGAAGGTATAGATCCTCGTGATGAGAAATGGTTGACGCAAATCAGCGGCTTGAAAGAGAATAGCTTGCTTACCGTGAAGAAATTGCAGGAAGCCATGTCTATCGTGATCGGTACAAATCTTTACTCGAATGTGAGCTATAAATTGGTCGGTGAGAGGCAGGAGGATTTGGTGCTTACGGTACAGGAAAAATCAAATAGCGCGATTAATGTGGGCTTGAATTTTAATAGTGAGGATATCGTCGCCCTGTTGCTGAATGCTACTTTTGACAATCGGGCTCGTTACCATTCGAAGTTCTCCGTAACGGGAAGGATCGGGAAACGTATGTATGGGCGAGTGGACTATGCGATAGAGCGTAATCCCTTGCGTAACATCAACCTGTCTTACATGTTCACGTACCATGATCTCGACGTCTATAACCGGGGGGATAAAATCGTGAATACGACGTATCGCCATCATTTCGTGGAACTCGGGTATTCGGACATGAACTGGCTGAATTTCAAGTTGAAGCTAGGAGCCCGTTATGAGTATTTTGATTATAACTCATTCCTTTATACGGCGGAAAACCAAAAGTATCAAGTAAAACCGGAAGGCTTTATCAGTTACTTCGCTCAGGCCCATCTGGAAACCTTGGACCGCCGTTACTTCCCGAGTAAAGGCGTTTCTCTGCAAGCGGATTATTCCATTTATACGGATAACTTCGTGACTTATAAGGGACATACCTTCTTCTCCGCTTTGAAACTCAGTTTCCTTTCAGTATTGCCGCTGACTTCCCATTTGAGTCTGTTGCCGTCTATCGATGGGCGTGTGTTGATCGGGAAAGATCCGGCTTATCCCTTTTTGAATGTGGTGGGAGGCGATATGCCGGAAAGGTACCTTCCCCAGCAGTTACCGTTCGCGGGGATCAATCGGATGGAGATATTCGATAATTCCGTGGCGATCGTCCGTTTGAACTTACGTCAGCGTATCGGGCAGCGGCACTATATCTCATTGATAGCCAACTATGCGATCCATGAGGATAATTTCTTCGACCTGCTCAAGGGAGAAAGTGTATGGGGAGGCAGCATCGGTTATGCCTATAATAGTATGTTCGGTCCGATGAATACGAACTTCGGATTGTCGAACCGGAATAATAACCTGCAATTTTATCTGAATCTGGGTTACAGTTTCTAATATTTCTTACATTTGTAAGGATTAAAAATAGAAAGTTATGAATGAACAGATCATAGAGTTCTTGACAGAGTTGAGGAGCCATAACAATCGGGAATGGTTCCAAGACAATAAAAATCGTTACGATGGGCTACGTAAGGGGTTTATCGATGAGGTACAAGATTTAATAG
The DNA here is from genome assembly GCF_001915675.1 of Parabacteroides sp. merdae-related_45_40. Taxonomy (NCBI): domain Bacteria; kingdom Pseudomonadati; phylum Bacteroidota; class Bacteroidia; order Bacteroidales; family Tannerellaceae; genus Parabacteroides; species Parabacteroides sp. merdae-related_45_40. The sequence goes on from NZ_MNQY01000046.1 coordinate 158,753, forward strand.
GTCGTATCTCCTTATTCGATCCCGAGGTAGCCGGGTTGGAGGCGAAAGATTGTTTGTTCCGGATATACCGGGATATCCGTTTCTCTCCGGATAAGACTCCTTATAAATGTCATTTCGCCGCTTACATCTCCCAAGGTGGTCGTGCCAGCGAACGGAGTGGTTATTATATCCATCTGGAGCCGGGAGGTTGCTTGCTTTCCGGAGGTGTATGGTGCCCGCCACCTGCGCTATTAAAGAAACTTCGTCAGGATATATACGATCATATCGAGGAATTTACGGCTATTATCGAGGAACCTACATTTAAGAAAACATTCCCGGTGTTAGAGGGGGAGATGCTGAAACGCATGCCTGCCGGCTATCCAATGGATTCCCCTTATGGTTATATCATGAAGCATAAGGATTTCAGCGTGGTGTCTTATAAGCCGGATAATTTCTTTTACGCTACGGATTGGATGGATAAGGCGGTGGATGACTTTAAATTGTTATTACCATTCAATCGTTTCTTAAACTATACGGTAGATGAATATCTAGGGAGAGTTTAAATCTCCCTAGCCTAAGGAAGTAGGGCTGTTAGTTTCTCCAGCTGCGTCTTTAACTCTTCTTGGGTCGCCTTATCGGTTTCTGTCCGGTAGGCCGCCTGTAAATTGGGTAAGAAAGGTAAGTAATGGGTATCCGCTATATATCGGGCTGCCCGGATACGGACGGCGGGTGAAGCGTCATAAAGCAATCCTTGTACCCATCGTTTGGCGTCCCATGAATGATGTGCTTCCAGCCAATCCAAGGCGGCAACCTTTTGCTCGCTTTCTCCGCTTAAAAGGATTTGAAAGGCTTTTTCTTCCTGCTTTAAATCATCGGTAGCCATTAATGATTCATGATTGAACAGGTCTGGACGTACGGCGGAGGATTGATAAGGGATAAAAGGCTTATTCAAGGTCCAACGTACCATCCGGGGGATCATCCACATCATGCCGGGAGTACCTTCGGGGTGGGCGATGGAACTAAAAACACGCCCTTTCCCGTAGTTATTGGCTACGAAGAATGGTTTACCGTTTGTCATATTAGCCGGGGCGTTTCCTTCCTCATGCACATCGCTTTCCATGATGGCAAGCGTGTTGCTTTGGATCGTATCAGCCGGATTGTTTATAAATACCGGTCCCTCATAGTAAATGACGAAACTCGTATCGCGGTCGGCTAATTCGGGGAATATCTTCTTACCCTCCTTGCATAAGGTGAATTTCGCTAATCCATGCCCTCGGTTGTCATGCTCGATGTCGATCGCTTGCTGTCCATTTAGCTGTATACAGGTGTAATCGGGAGTATTCGAGAATAGATAGGCTCCGGCACAGATTCCGACAGCCCCTTTACCTTTAGCGATGAAGTCCTTGATACGTTGTTGATTTAAGGTCCCTAGGTTTAAGTACTGACTTTTGCCACTTCCTCCCGGGATAATAATAGCGTCGATCGAATCGAGCACATTATTAGCTATATCTGCTGTAGTAATGGTACATACCTCCATTTCCGGGTCCAGCCGGATAGCGGCGACAGTTTCCCAAATACAGGTCTGTGCTCCTCCATGCCCATCGAATACACCCACCTTTATCGGCTGAGTACTAATCTCTTTTTTCGTGCTCTTGTTTTCCGGCACTGAGCACTGAACGCATAAAGCCAGATAGGCAAGAAATAAGATGGCGGTCGTTTTCATTTTACGGAGGATTTTAGGTTGTTATTGTTCTCGGGTATAAATCCACTTATCAACCGTATTCTTACTTTTATACCATTGTACATGTTTGCTATCTCCACTTACCCATTTCAATAGATCCGGATAGGCATCACCAATAAAAGCATGTTCCACAGGGTATTTGAAATCATCCGGTATCATTAAGGCCCATATGCAATTATCATTTGAGTAATAACGGTATCTGACCCCTTTGGGGGTATAGCTATAATTACGTTGGTGGATTTCCGTGCGTAAGACCTCTCCTTCCCGCTTTAATACGGTCGTGAAAAGATCGATGTCATCAATGGTCAAATCTTTTAAGGCACCGGCTGCGAACGAAAAGGTGATCAAACGTTCTTGCTTTCCCCTATATGGAAGGTCATTATCTGTATTAATCATTTCATGAAAAGAGAATAATCCATGTATATCATCCGATAGGGCATAAACCGGAGTCTCGGTTTCCGATTCTGGAGTCGTGGTCCAGCCATTTAACTCGGCTTTTTGGATGTCTTTGGACTTTATGCAGGGGAGATGGATGAAAGCTCCGGCCCGCTTAGTTCCACCTAATGCACGGAAAGTCAGTTTTATATTGGCGAATTGTACATAATCGTCTTTCATGGAAGTTTTCATCTGGACTTTTATCACGGCATCATTAAAATCATAATCTCCATAATTAGGGAAAGAGTCTTCTATTATAAATGTATAGGTGGAAGACACGCTTCGGGTCGGGGTACGGCTAACCGGAGTAGCGGTTGTTTCCTGCGATACGGCTAACGAATCGAAAGCACAGACATTATCATTACCCGGTGTTAAGGTGACAGGAGCGGTAACTTGATATCCGGTAGGGGTCGTCAATTGTATGTAAACTTGATCCGACTCTCCCTTTGGATAGATAATTTTCTTATCGAAAAGCGTTTTCTTTGAGCAAACCCCGGTAGCGAGAAGATTCGCATCTTGATCTTCCGGACTTTTATCAAATACTTCTACCAGATAATTATAGGTGCCATCATAGGGGTCGAAAGATTGTACGGTAAGGTGGGATATTTGTATCATCGACCAATCGAAATTAGAGGAAATTGTTACCTTTGAGAATGGATTAGTACCTTCTCCCGGAATTTTATCGGAAGGATCATATACATCCTTTGTACATCCTGAGAATAGGATAAAAAGAAAGGATGTGATAAATAGTTTCATTATTTGTCGCATGTCAAGAAATCAATTTGCATTCTGCCTTCGCAAAGGTAAGAATATATTTATTAATCAATAGATTTTTAATTTATTAAAAAAGCGGTGTCTAAAGTTTTCTTTTGAAAGTTACATCCGGCTGGTGGTAAATAATAGATATTTAAAAATCGGGGGAACTTACGATTTGGTTTACAATATGTCAGTAAACATAGGGGAATCGAAGGGAATGAAGGTCTTGAATGTGTTAAATATTGTGATATTGCTAACGATTTGTCACTTTGCTTTTGGTGATTGTCGGGAAACTTCCTTACTTCGCGGTACAAAATGATAGTAACCTTATAAATTAAAATAGTATGAAGACATCAGTTTGGGGTAAAAGTATTCTTGCGCTAGTTTTTACTTTCATGTGTAGTTTAGCGATAAGCGCAGCGTCTCCTAAAGATTATCTATATGATACAAAAGAGGAGAATGGTAAGATTATCTCTAAAGTGGTATTCTTACAGGAAAACGGACTGTTGAACAAACAGGTAAGATATGAGTTCCAGTACAACGAGAACGGCAAGGTTTCCGAGAAGAAAGCGTTTCGTTGGGATCGGACAAACGACGAATGGGTTCCATTCTATCAGATCACTTATCAATATGATGATCGAAGTGGAGAGATAAAGACAAATTACGGTATGTGGGATAAGAAGAAGAAAAACTTTAGCTTAAATGTCCAGAACATGATTATCCCGAGTACTAATTACGAAGAAATTTTCTCATAATACATACTTTAAATTAAGACTTTCATAGACAAATAAGGGAAAGGGGCGATTTGGTATCGCCCCTTTTCTTGTTTTTATCAGATGATTTTCTCCAAATCTTTCAAATTGTTAGCTACTTCCTCATCCGTTACCTCATAGTTTGTTAGATCACCGGATAGATATTGGTCGTAAGCGGCCATATCGATCAAGCCGTGGCCCGATAAGTTGAACAAGATCGTACGAGGTTTACCTTCGATCTTGGCTTGCTCTGCCTCATGGATAGCCGCGGCGATAGCGTGGGATGATTCCGGGGCCGGTATGATTCCTTCCGCTTGCGCGAATAAGGTAGCGGCCTTGAAGGTGTCCAATTGCTTGATATCCACGGCGCTCATCAATTCGTCTTTCATCAACTGGCTGACGATGGAGCCGGCGCCATGATAACGCAAACCTCCCGCATGGATATTCGCTGGAGAGAAATTATGTCCCAACGTAAACATCGGGATTAGCGGGGTATAGCCAGCCTCATCTCCGAAGTCATATTGGAATTGCCCTCTTGTAAGTTTCGGGCAAGATGCCGGTTCCGCTGCTATAACCCGGATATCCTTACCTTCCGTTAGTTTATGGCGCAGGAATGGGAATGTGATACCGGAGAAGTTGGAACCACCCCCGAAACAACCGATAACGACATCAGGGTACTCGCCAGCCATTTCCATTTGTTTCTCAGCTTCCAGTCCGATAACGGTCTGATGCAGCATAACGTGGTTTAATACGCTACCTAATGTATATTTACAGTTCGGTGTCTGCATGGCCAACTCTACCGCCTCGGAGATAGCGGTACCTAGGCTACCTTGATAATTAGGATGGTCTGTCAAGATCTTGCGTCCGGCTTTCGTACTCATACTCGGGGAGGCGATAACTTGCGCTCCGAAAGTCTGCATGATCGAACGACGGTAGGGCTTCTGGTGGTAACTAACCTTTACCATATAAACGGCAAGTTCCAAGCCGAAAGCTTTTGCCGCATAAGAAAGAGCGGCACCCCATTGTCCGGCGCCTGTCTCGGTCGTGATATTTGTCGTACCCTCTTGTTTACAATAATAAGCCTGAGCCAAGGCCGAATTCAACTTATGTGAACCGATCGGGCTTACACTCTCGTTCTTGAAATAGATATGAGCGGGCGTATCCAGCGCTTTTTCCAATCCAGTGGCACGAACCAACGGAGTCGGTCGCCATACCTTATAAAGCTCGCGTACTTCATCGGGGATCTCGATCCATGTGTCTGTCGTGTTCATTTCTTGATGAGAGACGCCTTTCGAGAATAGAGGATATAAATCTTCCTCCTTTAAGGGCTGTTTAGTTTGTGGATTTAAGATCGGCAGCGGTTTGTTCTTCATATCCGCTACGATATTATACCATGCCGTAGGTATATCTTTTTCTTCTAGCAAAAACTTTTTAGTACTCATTTTCTTTATCTGGTGTTTACAATATTAATCTAATTTGACCTTTAAGGCTTACAACTTGGAAGCAAAGGAACAAATAATATTTCGTTTCTTCAAATTGAATCCATAAAAATATATACATTCGCGGCTTATAAGGTAAGAAAAATAACAAACTGAATTATAATGAGACGGATTACCCTGTTGCTCGTGGGGATGCTAGCCTTATTTTCTACGACAGCGCAAAGAAAAAACTTCACTTACAAATTCTACGGCTTCGTCCGTGGAGATCTTTTCTACAATTCCCGGACTAATATGGCTCCGATCGATGGGAACTTTTATCTCTATCCTTTGGATAAGAGTTTTGATGCGGATGGCAAGGATTTGAACGCCACGCCGAATGGCAGTTTCTATACGTTCACTTCCCGCTTGGGCTTGGACGTGACGGGTCCTGATATCGGCAAGGCTCGTTCCTCCGCTAAGATAGAGACGGACTTTGGCGGTTTTTCCGGTAGTAATACGATGTTACGTATCCGGCAGGCATACGTAAACTTGGATTGGGGAAAATCGGCGGTATTAGTAGGGATCACGTGGCATCCCTTGTTTGGCGCCGTGATGCCGGATGTCTTGAATCTTTCCACCGGAGCGCCGTTCCAGCCTTTCAACCGTAGCCCTCAGATCCGTTACCAGTATAAGGCGAATAGCCGGGTACAATTGACGGCTTCCGTGTTGTGGCAATTACAATACCTTTCCAGCGGACCGAAAGGCATGAGCGAGGATTATATTAAGAATAGCTGCATTCCGGAGATGTTCGTGGGGGCGGATTTTACCCCTGCGGATGGTTGGTTGATGGGGCTCGGCGCTCATATGATCTCCTTGAAACCCCGTACTTCCACGGAATGGAAGGAGCAAACTTTTAAGGTGAACGAGCGAATGACCGCATTCTCTTACGAGGCACATTTGAAGTATAGCGGAAGAAACTATACCTTTGCGGCGAAAACCTTGATGGCCTCAGCCTTGGATCATACCGCTTTATTGGGCGGTTACGGGGTGAGCTCGGTGGACTCCCGTACGGGCGAGCAGGGATATACGCCTTTTCGCCATTCTACGACATGGGTGAATTTCGCCTACGGAACGAAATGGAGACCGGGAGTTTTCGTCGGATATACGAAGAATTTGGGAACCGGGAAGTCCTTGGTCTCAGCGGATAAGGTGTATGGTATGGGATTGGATATCGATCAATTAATAACCGTCAGCTTAAACGTATCGTATAATTTACCGCATTGGAAGTTCGGTTTCGAGTATTGTCCGGCGACAGCTTATTATGGCACGACCGACTTAGAGAGCGGACGTATCGAGCAAACACATGCGATAACGAATCATCGTATATTAGGTTTGATGATGTATTATTTTTAAAGATAGATTGACCGGAATGGAAATGAAACGCAACTTGCTTCTTTTGATCGGCCTATGTATGGCGGTATGCGTACAGGCGCAAAAGAAAAACTTCTCTTACAAATTTTACGGACAGGTACGTGGAGACTTGTTCTATAATTCCCGTGCGAACGCCGAGATCGTGGATGGTTTGTTCCACCTATATCCGAAGGACGTGGCGTTGGATGCGGATGGCAAGGACTTGAACGCTAGTCCGAACGGTAGTTTTTACCTGCTTTACTCCCGTTTGGGAATCGATGTACAAGGACCGAAGGTTGGTTCGGCCAAGACTTCCTTGAAACTGGAGGCCGATTTCCGGGGTTCGGGTAGCAATTGGGCGGTGCTCCGTATCCGTCATGCCTATGTGAATCTGGATTGGGGCAAGTCCGCTGTCTTGATCGGACAGACATGGCATCCGCTATTTGGCGAGGTCTTTCCACAGATGTTGAATCTTTCTACCGGCGCCCCGTTCCAGCCCTTTAACCGCAGCCCGCAAATTCGTTATCGTTATACGGACAATGGGTGGCAATTGACCGGGTCGGTTCTATGGCAGTTGCAATATCTATCGGCCGGACCGAACGGAAAGAGCGAGGAATATATCAAGAATAGTTGCGTGCCGGAAGTCTATCTCGGGGTGGATTATAAGAAACCCGGTTGGCAGGTAGGAGCCGGTATGGAAATCTTGTCGTTAGTGCCGAGAACGCAGAACGAGGTGGATGGCAAGATTTATAAAGTCAGCGAGCGGGTTTCTTCCGTATCCGGCGAGGCGCACGTGAAATATCAGGACGCGAATTGGTTGGTGATGGCGAAAACATTGCTGGCTTCTAACTTGACGCAGACTTGTATGTTGGGTGGTTACGGCGTCACCTCTATCGACCCACGTACCGGCGAACAGGAATATTCACCGTATCTTTTCTCTACTTCTTGGTTGAATATCGTGTACGGAAAGAAATGGAAACCGGGTTTGTTCTTAGGCTATTTGAAGAACTTGGGAGCGAATGAGGCACTGGTAGGCAAAACCTATGGCGTAGGTCTGGACGTAGATCAGGTATTTACGACCAACCTGCAGCTTTCGTATAATCTTCCGCACTGGAAATTAGGTGTTGAATATAGCCCTTCCATCGCATGGTATGGCCATGTGGATTTGCAAGATGGCGGACGGATTCATGACACACATTCGATAACCAACCATCGGGTATTGGGCGTATTGATTTATACGTTTTGAGAAGGCATGGAGGAATTACGCTAAGGAATAAAAAAGCGGGATAAGAGTATTCTCTTGATCCCGCTTCCACGTATATAGAATTTACAAAGTTGTCTGTTATTTGATATTACCCACCTTTAGCAAGTACTCGGCGATCTGCACGGCGTTCAAAGCGGCGCCTTTCTTGATCTGGTCGCTCACGGTCCAGAATGTCAACCCATTCGGGTTGCTGATATCCTTACGGATACGGCCTACGTAAACCGGATCGTGATCCGCTACGAACAACGGCATCGGATAATCCTTGTTTGCCGGTTCATCCTGCAATACCACACCCTCAGCCTCGGCGAAAGCCTTGCGAGCCTCTTCCACGCTGATCGGACGCTCTGTCTCTACCCAAGTAGATTCGCTATGCGCACGCATAACCGGTACGCGAACACAAGTCGCGCTCACCTCGATATCCGAGTGCATGATCTTACGGGTCTCGTTATACATCTTCATCTCCTCTTTCGTATAGCCGTTTTCCGTGAATACGTCTACGTGAGGGATTACGTTATATGCCAATTGATAAGCGAATTTCTCTACTGTAGGCTCCTCGCCCTTTAATAATTGCTCATATTGTTTTACCAACTCAGCCATAGCGGTAGCGCCCGCTCCACTGGCAGCTTGATAAGTAGATACGTGAACACGCTTGATATGAGATAAGTTCTCGATCGCCTTCAACGCTACAACCATCTGGATCGTGGTACAATTCGGGTTAGCGATCACACCACGAGGACGATTCAAGGCATCCTCCGGGTTTACTTCCGGTACGACCAATGGAACATCCTCGTCCATACGGAACGCGCTGGAGTTATCGATCATCACCGTACCATGTTTCGTGATCGTCTTCTCAAATTCCTTGGAAGTACCACCTCCGGCTGAAACAAAAGCAACATCGATTCCCTTAAAGTCGTCGTTATGCTTCAGTTCCTTAACGGTATACTGTTTACCACGGAAGGTATAAACACGTCCGGCACTACGAGATGAGCCAAAAAGTACCAGCTCATCCATCGGGAGGTTTCTCTGGTCGAGTACACGCAGGAACTCCTGTCCTACGGCTCCACTTACACCAACAATTGCTACTTTCATTTTGAGCACTGATTTAATTTGAATAATGTAAAATAGTTATAACTTTGCTGTCTGTAAAGGGCTTTCATATTTTTGCCTTTTGCGCCCTATTATTTACAGTTGTAACTTATTAGGGTGCAAAGATAGAGAAATTTATAACTAAAACGATATAGCTATGAAACAATTATTATTAATTCTTGCGTTTTTACTTCCGCTTTGCGCTTATCCCCAGTTAAAAGAACCGTTTAATGGACCGGAGATTACATCGGATAACCCTTGGACGGGTGATTTAGATTGCTTTGTGATTGAGACCGGATGGCTGGTCTCACGTGCGGATCCTACCCGGAAAAGTGTTTCCATAGAAACTCCTCTCGTTTATTCCGCTACAATGGAATGGGAATTTGAGATTCGGATGGATTTCAAACCAAGCGATCAAAACCATATCCGGCTACATGTTTATTTAGATGATCAGAGGATGCTTGGATTAAAAAACGATTATTATGTCCAAATCGGCAGTAATAAGAAAACGATAACTTTTCGGAAACATACCGCAACGGAGAAGAATCCAAAGATCTTAATAGAGAAAGCGCTCGATGTCTTGTTGGGAGCCGTGGATTTGAAAGTGAAACTTACTTTAGAAAATCATAAGATATGGAACTTATATGTGCTAGAGAAGGGTAGGTTTGTCTTGATAGGGAGTTGTGAGTCTGAAGTTTCTTCTTCATGTAAAGGGGGACAACTACGTTTTGAATGCCGCTATTCTAAAACTCGAGTAAATGATTTTGCGTGTAACTACATCATTATATCCGATAATATATCGATCGAACCAGAGAAGCCGGATACTCCCGAAGAGCCAGAAGAACCCAATGAGCCCGATGAGCCGTTGGTTCTTCCGCGGCTTCTTGCTATCCAACCGATCACCGAGTCTGTTTTCCAATTACAATATAATCTTCCGGTGGATATCCGTGAGGCGATATTCTCTATATCGGGTATCGGTAATGCCTCTCGTATGACCTATGCGGATGATATGCGGATCCATGTGAATATCAGCTTTGATAAGGAGTTGAAGGTTGGTATGGGTTATGATTTGTTGTGCTCGGGGTTAATGGATCTTGAGGGAAATAAGATTCCGGAGAGTTCTACCGAGATTCGGTTAGAATATGAAGAAGAGCCCGACGCTCCGGAGGAACCAGAAGTGCCGGATACTCCTTCTTTCCCCGCCGGTAGTATCCGTATTAATGAGGTGATGGCTGATCCGAAAGGACAAAAGGCTTTTCCGGAAACGGAGTATGTGGAACTTTATAATACGACGGATAAGGCTATAGAGTTAAATGGTTGGTCATTCTTATATGGTAGTAAGCCTACGGTATTAACAGCTTTGCTTTTGGATGCGGATGGATATATCGTGCTTTATCGGTCCGGTAGGGATATACATATTGACGATTCGGGACAAGATATACCCTTGGATAAATTCCCGGCGTCTTTGGCGAACACGGGGAAGGAGCTTGCGTTATTAGATCCTTCCGGTAAGGAGATCGACCGGATTGCCTATGAGAAAGCGAAAGCCGGTATCGCTTGGGAACGTTCTGAAATCGGTTTTTATTTATCAACGGATGAGCGAGGAGGCACGCCGGGTTCCGCAAACTCTTCTCCTGACGATGAACCAGAAGATCCGGATCGTCCGGACACTCCCCATAAACCGGGTATCCCCACGGACATTATAGTCTTACCCAATGAGATCGTTTTTAATGAGTTGTTGCCGAATCCTTACCCGGAAGGGAGTGAGTATATCGAGCTTTATAATCGTTCGGACCGGACATTGTCTTTGGCTGGACTGTCTGTTGCTACCCGCAAATCCGATGGTACATTGAGTACGCATTATCCTTTATCTTCTATAGTCTCTCTGGTAGAACCACAAGATTATGCGTTGCTGACTAAAAGTATAGAAGGAGTGAGCGATTTTTATCTGATATCTTCGCCGGATGCTTTGCATGAATTAAAACTTCCGGTCTTGGCAAATACCTCCGCTACGCTAGTCCTGTTTCGTACGGAAGATGAGGTTATGATCGATGAGATTCGTTATTCCTCTAAATGGCATGCCCCATCCGTGAAAAATGAGAAGGGGATTGCCTTGGAGCGGATTAATCCTGATAGCGATACGCAGGATGAGATGAATTGGACTTCGGCTTCGGCCACGGCGGGATACGGTACGCCCGGCTATCGGAATTCCCAATATGGAAAGCAAGATGAAGGCGAGGTCACGGGCATAGAGTCTCCCGTTTATTCTGAGGCAACGAAGGAATATACGATCTCCTACCATCTTGATGAATCCGGCTATACCTGTAGGGCCTGGATATTTGATATCTCCGGAAGGCGTATCAGTGAGGTGGTAAATCATGACTTATTAGGGATAGAAGGTGAATTGGCTTGGAACGGCCTTGCGGTGAATGGTTCCAAGGTGAGAACAGGAGTCTATATTTTCTATGCGGAACTCGTTCATCCTCAAGGAAAAATTGAACGTTATAAAGAAGTTTTCCTAGTGAAATAGAATGGGATGTGAAATATAAATACTATTTTTGTCATGAGTGATTTTGAAAGAAGGAGAGAAAAGAATAAAGAGGCACGAGAGTTAGTGAAGATACGGAGGGAGAATATCGCGAAGTATTTCTTTGACCTGTCAAAGTTGACATTTGCGGCTTTAGTGTTGGGATTAGGTGGAGCTTTCTTTAATATAGGTAATTGGGAAAGGTTATCATATGTTGATACTATACCTTTGATCATTTGGTATATTTTTGGAGTTGGCTTAGTTGCTACCGTATGGTTCGCATATATTGGAAGTTTAATACTTAAAATAGATTAGTATGATAGTAGTGGCTGTGTTTTTTACAATTGTTGCTGCAATAGCAGGGAGTATCTTACTATTTCTTCACACTCCTCGCGGAAAGCGTTGGATAAGAGGTGATTAATAGACCGCTTTATACCACTCAAGATCCTTGTACCACTCATTTAGTTTGGGCAAGGCTTCTTGGGGGATGTAGATAGATAAGCCGCTATATTTATTGACCGGCAGATAGCTTCCATACGGATACGGATAAGCGTAAACCGCCTTGGGTGTAGTAGCCTTGTAAATAACCGCCTTTTCCATGCTCCGCTTGAATGCGTTATATTGCTCTTCCGTGGCCAGACGGCTCACGTAATCATCAAAATCATATAAGGCATGATAATTCGGCGTCAAATACTCCATGATCTGCAATTCGCTAACGGGTACGGCGAAAAGATCTCTTTCCGTCTTATCATGGAATAGGGTACGGCAAGTAGCAGCCAATTCATCCAACTCATCGCTTTTCATGACCGAGATCGTTCCTGCCTCACTTTGATAATACGTATAAAACTTTGTCGCTATCCCCACCACATCAGCTTCTTTCTTGAACATATCCCCCATTATCGATTGATAAGGGAAGCCGTTCGCCAATATCTCCGTTGGCGAGCCGATAATATAATCCGCACATCCCCGGAAAGCGTAAGCTACCTCGGCACACGACATATAACAAGCGTCGAACAAAATAAAATCAAAATGATACTTCGATAAAGCGGAGGCCAGATCATTGATCTCCATGAAATTATTTTTCCCGTCTTGCCCGAAGGAACGCAAATAACTATAGATATCAGAAGGCAGCCATCCTGTTCCGTGACTCCACAGCACCAACCCGTAACTATCCGCCGGATATTCCTTTTGTACCTTGTCGATTATTTGCGTCAGCGTCTCGGTAGAGGCAGAGTTCTGGTTCGAGTCGTAGGTCTCGAGCACGATCTGCCGGATGGTATCCGCTTCCAGCTTTAATTGAAAAAGCTGGGGAGCCTCGTTCTGCTTATCCGTATAGATCAACAAATTGCCGTTGTTCAATCCATCTCGCTCAATCCCTTCCTTTATCGCCCTCAGGTTTTGGCTCACGTATCCACTCAAGCTATTATCCCCCGCGAAATAGATAAGAACCGTACGAGGGGCGGTAGTAGGGATAACGACCTCCTCTTTATCGCAAGCGACAAACGAAAGGAGTGACAGGAAAAAAATCACGATATATTTAGCCTTCATGAGTCATATTCTGGATTTATTTTACAAAGATAACGTTTTTCATCCGTAAATCATGGATATTATATAAGTTAACGTACAAATGAACTGATAAATAATATTTATATTTGTACGGTTTTGCCTCTTAAATAAACAAACCTAATGAACCGGGAGATATGAATAAACTATATTTACTGTTAGTATTTCTTTTGTCAACCTTTATGGATATTCAAGGACAGGTCGTGGCCGTGAAGACCAATGTGCTTTATGACGCGATCACTACGCCGAACGTAGGGGCGGAGGTCGCGTTCAACAAGCATTGGTCGGTTGAGGCATCGGGGTATTATAACGGTTGGACATTCTCGAGCGATAAGTCCTTTAAGCATTGGATGATACAACCAGAGGCGCGCTACTGGATACACGAGCGTTTCAACGGACATTTCTTCGGGGTTCATGCCCAGTATATGGATTACGATTTCGCCGGTTTGAAGCTCCTGTATGGGATGGAGAAAAAGAATAGTTATAACGGTAACGCTTATGGCGGCGGTATCTCTTATGGTTATCAGTTATACGTGTCGCCCCGTTGGAACGTGGAGTTCACGGCGGGTTTCGGATACTTGCATTTCGAATATGATAAGTACGCTTTTCCTAGAGGAGATGCGCCTATCGGCAAGTTCCGCAACGAGTATTGGGGATTAACAAAGGCGGGTATCAGTATCGTTTACATCATCAAATAAAGAGATAAATCTATGAAGACATTCATTTATATATGCTTGCTTGTGATCGGCCTTGTTCTTCCGGCAGGAGCGCAGGTGCCTATACAATCTTACCGGGGGCAAGTCTCCGTGAAGCAAAACCGCATCGAGCGGGAGGGCAACTCCTTGCGTCTAGACCTAACGATCAGTGTCTGCGGACTCTCCGTGGGACGATATCAAACCCTGTCCTTGATGCCGATGTTGCGTAGCGACAGAGATTCCGTAGTCATGGCCCCGGTAGTACTAAACGGGGCAAACAAGCAAAAAATGTACGACCGCACCTTAGTTTTCGAAGGCAAGAAAGCCGCCGATGGCGACACTTATACGGTAATCAAGAACACCCCGGAACTGATCCGGGAAATCCCCTATGAACTATCGATTCCATACCACCCATGGATGAAGAACGCCGCTCTGATCTTGGTTGGGGAGTTGGATAATTATGAAGGTGCGCCATTACGAACATTCGTAAACGTATTGACAGAACATTTGGACATTCCGTAAAATAGTTTTTAACGCATTCCGTTATCCTGCAAGTACTGTCGAATAAGCGTAGGCGGTAGACTTGGGTATGGGCTTGTGCCTGCAATGTGTTCTGTATCTTTCGCTATGTTTCAGTGTTGAAAAATAGGTCGATGCCATATTCGTACATTTCTTGTACTTCTGTGTCACTGGCTCTTTTCACGAAAGTTTCCCCATTCCTGAAGTCAACTAGGTAAATGGCAAGTTTGTCACTCGGTAATTCCAGAAAGTCGTTAACCACATAAGGACTGTGTGTCGTTATAAAAAACTGGTTTCTGTCCGATTGGATAATATCCTGCGTTACCTTTGATATGAAAGGAGGGTATGAGTGGGCTTCCGGTTCTTCAAAAACTAATGCGGACTCACTGTTACTTTCAATAGCCGCTTTGTAGAAAATCATACGCTGCAGGGTATCGGCTATGGAATGAAATGGAATTAAAAATATCTCTCCCGGTTTCTTTTCTTTCATTACTTTAATCTCCTGGCTATTGGTATCGAAGACATATTTCAAGCCATAGTCGTTGAAAATAGTTCTTAATTCTTCTTTCAACTTGGGCATCATGGAAACAATATTCATCAAATTGCTTCCTCCCGGAGGTAATAGGAAAGGGATCGGTAATTTCTCCTTATCGAATGCTGGTGGATAGAGATAGCATTTGAAAGGATTTGCAGGTTTTCATATTTTCGGATTATGTTAAAGATTCCATATTCTGAAAAACAATCTATCCATGTGTATGTTTTCTTTTAAAGAATATGAATCAATAATTTGATTATCATGAAGATTTTAATAATAGTTACTAGCACAGGGACTTTTGCCAATGGGAAACTCGCGACCGGATTATGGCTTAGTGAGTTTACTCATATCTATCATAGTGCAAAAGAAAGCGGCTATGACATAACGGTAGCCAATCCGAAAGGAGGTTATACTCCCATTGATCCCGAAAGTTTAAAACCAATTTTTTTAGATGAAATGTCCGAAAAGTATTGGGAAAAGCCAGAATTCAAAAAGCTGTTGGATCATGCAAACAGTTTGGATAACCTGTTGGAACAACAGTTTGATTGTGTCTATTTAGCCGGCGGACACGGTGCGATGTATGACTTTCCTGACAATGAAGCTTTAAAGACTATCGTAAGGAAACAGGATGAAAGTGGGAGGATAGTGTCGGCCATCTGCCACGGGGTCAGTGGGTTGTTGAATGCCAAACTATCCAATGGCGAATATATGATTAAAGGCAAAAAGCTGACGGGATTCAGTTGGTTTGAAGAAAGTCTTGCCAGAAGAAAAGAAGACGTGCCTTTTGATCTTGAAGCGTTGTTGAAAGAGAGAGGAGCGGATTATGAAAAAGCATTGATACCTATGACTTCAAAAATAGTTGTAGATAATAATCTGATTACTGGGCAGGACCCGTTCAGTTCTAAAGAAATGGCGAAGGTCGTTATGCGGCAATTAAATAAAGCACAATAATAAATGGCTGAAGTAATCAGCTGGGAATAAATGTTTAATTCAAATCAGTATCATTATGAATTTAGATGAAGTCCTTCATCATCGTCGTTCTGTACGGGTGTATGATAAAGAAAAACCAATAGATACGGAAAAGGTAAAACATTGTTTGGAACTGGCTACATTGGCTCCTAACAGTTCTGATATGCAATTATGGGAATTTTACCATATTACAGAACCTGAATTATTGGCAAAAATTTCAAGGGACTGCCTTGGTCAGAAAGCGGCTTCTACCGCTTCACAAATTGTCATTTTTGTGGTTCGGCGTGACTGGTACAAGAAACATGCGCGATTCGTACTCAATTTTGAACGGGAGAACATTCGTCATTACAGTCCTAAAGAACGTCAGGACAAACGTATTAAGGATCGGGAAATATATTACGGTATATTGATGCCCTTTGTTTATGCCCGGTTCTTCGGTATTCTCGGATTGCTCAGGAAATTGTTGGCTAATATAATCAGTATTTTCCGTCCTATGATGCTTGAAGTTTCCGAGAATGACATACGTGTGACAGCCCATAAATCCTGTGCGCTTGCCGCACAAACGTTTATGATTGCGATGGCAAACGAAGGCTATGACACGTGTCCCTTAGAAGGGCTGGACAGCCGTCGGCTAAAAAGGACATTGAAACTACCTCATGGTGCTGAAATAAACATGGCTATTCCTTGTGGGATACGGGATGGAAATAAAGGCATTTGGGGAGAACGTTGCAGAGTACCTTTTGAAGATGTTTATCGTAAACTTTAAGGCCTCCTTTTTTAAGGCTGGAATTTTCACTCACAAATAAAAAGTACAAATATCAAGTATAAGTGGTAGATGTTGTAGATGTTCGCATGAGCCGTTAATTCCCTATCTCGCAAAAATAAGTGACTTGTATCCATTGGCCATTCTGAAAGTGGATAAGTTGAAGGACGGCCCGATGGCTGTTGATGGTGAGGTTGGCGGTAATCTGCTCCGTGGAGAATGAGTGGTGAGCGTATTTGGCAGTGTGGTTGATGATCTTGTTGGCATACGTCTCTTTTCCTTCCTTTTCCCACGTGAAGATAGCGCGATCGAAATCTAGCGTGAAACGATCATGGAAGGTGTTTCCTTTCCATGTCTGACCCAAGGGCTTGACGCCTTGTGGAGTATCAACGCATTCTGTTATCCGGCAAGTGTTGTCGGATAAATGTAGGTGATAGACTTGGGCATGGGCTTGCGTGGCAAGCAGGAGCCATAGCGACAAGACGGGTAACAGGAGGATCGTCTTCATTTAATGGATAAGGGCAACCTGTCTCCATCGGTTGCCGGGCTAAAAATACAGAAGCGTGGAAACTATTGATATTACCGTATTGAGGCTCTGGACGGCCCTATCCATGTAATAAACAATAGCCCACGCCATGCTGTTATATCGTCCAGAGCGATTACTGGTAAATATAGCACCGACGTGAGCGTTTATTGTCTATTATCCATGGATATGAAATTGTCCAGATTTCAATACGGGATAATATCTTTAAACGCTCTTCGTTAACTTATGTCCTCCTTCAGTGACCTACGCTTAGATATGAGGGATTATCGCAAATATAGGAAGAATAATTGATATCCGTATGCTATGTGGGGAGAAGTTTCCTCGCGGATTGACATTTTGACAAAATGTAAACGGAAGTCCGTGAGAGTCGATTATTTCGGGCGGATGTACGTCTCGCTTCCAAATACGCAAGAAAAAAACAGCAATTGTTTAGTAGACAGACAGATGTTGGAAAATGGCCTTTTATTCTAGCGAAATTAATTCATCGTAACTCATGGTTTGCCGGGTGTTTGGGCGATTCCATAAGGTTACGATAGGGTTATAATAAGGTTATAACGCCTTTCTCATTAGGTTATAACCCTATTCTTAGCTGCTTACGATGCCCAACGTAACCATATGTGTCGCCTAACGCGGCCTTTCGCGTTGGCTTTCGCAACCTATTGTGTGTGAAAAGGGGTACTTTTGAGATGGAAAAGGGCACTAATGGCTATCTCCTTCTCGTTGTTTTGTGGTTCTTGCGGGAAGGGGATGTCACGATATATGGCTTATATTGCTCAAAAAGGTGGGATAATGACCGTATTGCTATCGAAAGGTTTTCTGATATTTATTTTATTGTAAGTAATCCTAGCTAAATATAGAGTGGCGTGTTTTTATGAGAATGGATTTTATGATAGAGAAGAGAGGCGGTGATATGAAGACCGGCTATTAAAAATTAATTAAGGGATTAGGTCTTCTATGTTGAAGAAGCCTAATCCCTTAATCTATGAAAATAAAGATAATATATTACTTGATTTCACCATTACCCCATTCTGCGGATTCTACTCCAACTGTTACATTCTGTAATTCGATCTCAAAAGTATATAAATATTTTTTACTAGGCTTCCATCCGTCTGTAACTACCGGTAAATCGATTTTCTTTACATTATTAACATCACCTGCACTTGTGGTTACAGTGTAACTGATCACAGCTGTTATATCTTTTTCTGCATATGATTGAGGAAGTAAAAACATAGGATCTAGTAAGTCGGTCGCTGCTAGTGCTACGGTATTGTCCAACTCATTTGCTAAGTTCGTTTTTTCGATGGCTACGTTGTGGTAAGTATTATCCAGCACCCATATATTATCTGTGTTATTAGTGTTAAATGTATATGTTCCTGCATTCTTAATTTTGTTGGTTGCAAATGATAACTTAAATCCTGTTACGGTAATCTTTGTTGCTCCAGTGTACTGTGCCTTGAGCTTTGCTTGAAACTTAATTTGAGAAAGAAGGTGATCCATTTTGAATTTAACAGTACCTGCATCTACTGCAACTCCATCTATAGTTGTGCTTGTTTTAGTAAGATCTGTGACCATATCTGCTACTAAATCTATTTGCGTATCAATTTCATCGGAAACAGTCAGTTTAATAGTCGGTGCTCCTGTTTTTGCTTTATCTGATATTGTAGTGATACTAGTTGTTTTAGGGCTGTAGGCAAAGAAAGTTACTTTACCAAGATCTCCATCCTCATTTTGTTCATTTGGCCAATATTGTATAGGAGAATAAGACCATTTACTATCAGTATATGTAACGGCTTGATCGTACATGAAGTTTGGAGCTTTAGCTTTGTCTCCACTTAATGATGCCCATGTATCGACACCTGTATAAGTTGCTATAACATTGAATCCCGTTGTTTGTAGTTTGGTGTCATCCATAATACTGGCCTTCGTCTGTTTCCCCACATAAGTTCCGAAATTAATCGCATTGTCATTCTTTGCTACCAATGTGCCAATCTCATCTTCGCCTGAGCAGCCCGCCAATACTACTAGGCTTAATGCTGCGATAAATAAATTTGTCTTCATAATGTTTAGTCTTTTAATGTTGTTTTATGTTGTTACTATTTATCATTCTATAGTTATGCGGGGATTACGATATTCGTCTCATCTCCCCAATTGTCTACTGTCGCATCGAATCCCCCTTCGCCGCCATTCTTTTCCGGCTCCACGTTTGGTAGCTCCAACGGAATATCCTCGGGAACTTCTTCCTTATCCGGATCAATTTTCGTACCCAGCACCACCTCTACCTCTTTCGTCTCATTATTGATCGCGGCACGTGGAGCTATATCATATTGCTTCGTAATGACCGTTCTGTTATCGACCAATAAGATGGAGAGCGTAAGCAAATTACTGATCTCGTCCGTGGCCTTCGATGTGACGTTTGGTCTGCCGAGTGTCAAGTAAGAGCCGGATAAGATACCATCGGTCGTTGAGTTCTCGTGAAAGGTCTTTTCCGAGAAGTCCACGAGTTGCGTCGCTACGCTACTTCCGGTCTTTCTATCCGCTATCCAATATGTATCCGCCATCCCTTTAATCGATCCCCTCGCAGTCCGCATGTTGTGCAATCCTTTTATCTCTAAGGACAGATGGGTCGTGAAGATTACCTTCTCGGGCCGGCAAGCCAAGGAAAACTCCTTTCCCTCCTTAAGGTTCGCCCGTACCATCTCTTGCGTCACCTCAAAACCCTCCAATGTAGCTACCGCTAAAGGTTCCGGATCGTAGATCAGCCGCTCTCCCTCGGTGGGCGTGTACCAATCGCTATCCGTCGTCTTCATCACGATCCGCAGGGTGCTGTATTGATCTTGACCCTCGATCGTGAGATAACTGTATTCTTCGGCCGCTTGGTTAAATACCACTACGTTATAGATCCCTTTCCTCAATCGCACCTCGTCGCCCGTCACCGTGTTGGTAAGGAAACGGCTTGGCTCCCCTCCATCGACCGGGTAAAAGAGCGCGGTCATACCATCCGGGTCGATACCGCAAGGACCCCAATCTATGTCGAGGCGCACTGCGCAACGGTCTACATACTCGCCGATCATAGTCTCTTTCGAGCATCCCGCCAATCCCATGACAAGCGAGATCAAGATGATAAATAACCGGCTCTCTCTCATCGGATACTCGTTTTCTTTAGCCCGTTGATATTGTTTGCGATCCCTTTCCTTTCATTGCTTAGATTCAAGGAACTGTCCTTCGATAGGAAAAACGGCGACAAGGTCAATTCCTTATGCTTCTCCGTGTCCCCCTCAACCTCTACCGAACGGATCGTGGCGACATATAACGGGATCACCTCGTCTTGACATGCCTCCAGATCCTTTAGAGAGGAGATATATGCTTCCGCTTCCTCGAACTTCGACATATTACGAAAACCTATGTTTTTCGCGTCGTAATTGAAAACCAATACATTATATTTATCCGGTGGTAAGAACAGGGTGATGCCATTGGCGTTCCCATCCGTCTGTATCATCGGCCCGCCCTCCGACGGGTAGATACAATAGCGAAGTTTCTCCGGTACCGGGGAAACTGCTACCACGCTATCCCAACGAAGGGTGCAAGTGATGTAGCCCGTGCCTCTTTTCTCCGGTTCCTCGGATCTCTCGCAACTACATTCCAGCACCATGCCGATAATGAATAAAACCGCAATAGAGATCTTTAAGATAATACTTGTCTTATTGTACCTATACATTTTATTTATCTTTGAAAATCAATTATGATTGATCTTCTGGACGCAAATGTATAGGGAATGCTAAAGGGGAGAATTGTTATTTTTGTCCAAAGAGTTGCAAAAGTTGAGAGATTTAAAAAAAATCATTGAATATTATGTATTTTCATCCTTTAGAGAACGGACAGAGCGGGGAGATTGGCCGAAATTAGCCCTGCAGAAGTGCAAGAAGTTGGAAAGCGACTCAAAGCCATACTTGTAGCAAATCTCGGATATGGAAAGCTCTGTCATGATAAGGTCGTTATGAATGTCTTGGCATTTGCGTTTCAGCATCCATTGATAAGCGGGCTCTCCGAACGTATCCTTGAAGATACGGCGGAAGGTGGGTACGCTGTAGCCTCCCAATTGGGCGAAGGTCTCCACGTCTTTTGCCTTTTGGTAGTTCTGCATCACGAAATACTGGAAACTGTGGCTATACCGGTAAACCGGGGCGTAAAAGGCGGCTAGCTCCTTGATGGGGTAGTAGCAGTTCAGCAAGTAGACCATCTCCGAGCGTTTGGCTTGCATCAGTCCGGAGCATCTTAAATCATCGTTGAGGTAAAGCTTCATGCCCTCGATGAAGAGTTGTATCGGCGGGACCATCGTCATTACGATGGGCTGCTGGCGTTCGTTCTCCACGATGGAGATGCCTTTGTTGAAACGATTGTCGCATATGTTTTGCGGACGCTCGAAGAGATAGATGATACATTCGGTGTAGTCGAGTACCTTGCATTCCACTTTCGAGCCGATCGGTTGCAACACGAACTGTCCGCCCCGGAACGTAGTGTCCGGGTGCTCCTCGCTGTTCAGCCAGATCTCTCCCTTGACTAGGAAAAAGACCATGTTCTGCATGCATCTTGTCTGAGGGATCACGTACCCTTTCGGATAAAGACGATACTTGAATATGTCCCTCTGGTAGAAACTACAAGAGGAACAGTCGGTATATTTGGTGCAGCGATGGTCGGTTAACATATATTGTTGTCTTTATAATTTTACTTTCTTTGTCTTGCCCTCGCTCTCGTTGTGAAAGCGATCTACGGCGGTCACTACATAGCGATATTTTACCTTTCCTTTCTCGTAAGGCATCAAGTAGCCGGTTTCCCGGGTGATAGCCACGATCTTCGAGGGATCGCTCGTGTCTATCGGCTCCTTGTCGTTAAAGCGATAGACCACGAAATAGGAGGCTAGCTCCGGATTCGTGGGGCTTTGCTCCGCTTGCCAATGTAACAAGAAGCCTTTAGGTGTCCATTCGGTCTTTAGCTTGCTTACGTCTTTTGGCGGACGGTTATGCATATGGGTATAGGCCGGGATAAGGGCCGGGTAACGGTGGTAGTTCCGTTTCAGGCTGTCGGCTACGCCCTTGTTGTTCCATAGAATCTCATTGGCGGGCCAGAAACAATTGCCGCTCACGTGAGGCAAGGCACGCTCGTAACGCATCTTGCGGGTTAATTGGTCCGCTTTCATGGTGCGGGCCACGTCTTGCCCGATATATAAATGACCTCCGTTGGCGTTTTTGTCCCACCATTTGATAAGCGTGATGTAATCCGCCGCCGGGTGTCCGATCTCCCAATAGATCTGGGGGATGTTATAATCGATCCAACCTTGCTGTACCCAATAGGTGATATCGGCGTAGAGGTCGTCGTAGTTTTGCAGACCGTTGGTATTGCTACCCGATCCGTCTGCGGTGCTTTTCTTGTTGCGGTAGATGCCGAAGGGACTGATACCGAAGCGTACCCAAGGCTTGGTGAGCAGGATGGTACGTTTCAATTCCCGGATCAGGGTATTCACGTTCTCCCGGCGCCAATCGTTCCTTTGCGCCTCGCTGTATCCTTTTCGCAAGCCGTATTTGCGGAAGCTGTTATCATCCGGGAAAGGCATACCCGCTACGGGATAGGGATAGAAATAATCGTCCATATGGATAGCGTCCACGTCGTAACGGCCGACGATATCACGCACTACCCGGCAAATAAACTGACGGCTTTCCGGCAATCCCGGGTCGAAAAGGATTTGTTTATTATAAGTGACAAACCATTCGGGATGCTTATGATAGATGTGGGAATCGGCGAAACGGGTGTTTCCCGCCGTGCTCGCCCGGTAAGGATTCAACCAAGCGTGAAACTCCATGTTCCGTTTATGGCATTCTTGGATTAGGAAGGCCATCGGGTCGAACTCACCTGCCGGGGCTACGCCCTGCTCTCCGGTGAAGAAGCGACTCCACGGCTCGATATCGGATTTATAGAAAGCGTCCGCCTCGGGGCGCACCTGAAAGATGATGGCGTTGATGCCGCATGCTTGCAGGTAATTAAGCTTGCGGATGAAGTCTTTTTTCATCCGGGCGGGAGTCATATCCTTGTATTCGCCTTGAAAAGCGGTCTGTATCCATGCTCCCCTAAACTCTCGCTTGGCCTCCTTGCCCGTACTCGTAGCCGGACGAGGCTTCTCGCGAACCGTAGAACATGAGGTTATCGCACAAAAGAGAATCGCTACTAAGAAGCGAAAATATTTAATGTACATGGGTGCCTTGCTGTGTTTGTCTATGAAATTTTCAACAAATGTAGAAGATTCCCTGTAAATATGAAATATTTCACCCTTGTTATTTTATTTACTTGGCAGTAGGGACGAGGCACACCCTGTCTAACTGTGTGAATTAGTTCGATGAAGATAGGGCAGAATCGGTTAGTTTTGGCTATCTTTGCGTTAAAGAAAAAGATAAAGGTAATATGTCTGAGAGCAATTCGATTTTCATCAAGGGGGCACGTGTCAACAACTTGAAAAATATAGATGTAGAGATTCCGAGGGACAAGCTGGTGGTGATAACCGGGCTGTCGGGGAGTGGAAAATCATCGTTGGCGTTCGATACCCTTTATGCGGAGGGACAACGCCGGTATGTAGAGAGTTTATCCGCTTACGCCCGCCAGTTCTTGGGAAGGATGAGTAAGCCGGAATGCGACTATATTAAGGGAATACCGCCCGCTATCGCTATCGAGCAGAAGGTGAATACCCGTAATCCGCGTTCCACGGTCGGTACATCTACCGAGATTTATGAGTATTTACGCTTGTTATATGCTCGCGTCGGGAAGACGATATCGCCGGTTTCCGGCACCGAGGTGAAAAAACATCAGGTGAGCGATATTATCAAGGAGGTCGTGCGATATCCCGAGGGGACTCGTTTTGCCGTATTCGCCCCGGTTGTCTTGCCGGAAGGCCGGGATATGAAGGAACAGCTGGAGATCTTGCGGAAAGAAGGATATGCCCGTCTGTCGGTGAATGATACGGTATATCGTATCTCGGAGGTACTGGCCAGCGAGGAGTTACTGTCTTACCCGATCGAGTTGTTGGTGGACCGCCTGACGGTATCGGACGATAAGACCTTGAAAAGCCGTTTGGCGGATTCGGCCGAGACCGCTTTCTTTGAGGGCCATGGTACCTGTTTGATCCGTATTTATACGGAGGAAGGGGTAGTCGTGAAGGAATTCTCGAAGAAGTTTGAGGCGGATGGCATGATATTCGAGGAGCCTACCGATATGATGTTTAGCTTTAATAATCCGTTGGGCGCTTGTCCGACTTGTGAGGGGTTCGGTAAGGTGCTGGGCATCGATGAGAATCTGGTGGTGCCCGATAAAAGTTTGTCTGTCTACCAAGGAGCCGTGGTTTGCTGGAAAGGTGAGGTGATGGGGGAATGGCTGAAAGACTTTATCGTGAAGAGCGAGAAATATAACTTCCCGATCCACCGTCCGTATTACGACCTGACACAGAAAGAGAAGGATCTGTTGTGGCATGGGGCGAGAGGCTTACACGGTATCGACGATTTCTTTAAGTTCGTGGAAGAGAATCTTTATAAGATACAATACAGGGTGATGCAAGCCCGCTATCGGGGAAAGACGACTTGCCCGGTTTGTAAGGGGAGCCGCTTGAGACCGGAAGCGCTGTATGTGCAAGTGGGCGGTAAGAATATCGCCGAGCTGGTGACGATGCCGGTTTCGGAGGCAAAGGCTTTCTTTGATCAACTGGAACTGGACGAGACGGATGCGGCGATCGCTAAACGTTTGCTCACGGAAATCAATAATCGCTTGCAATTCCTGTTGGATGTGGGGTTGGGTTATCTGGCTTTAGATCGCCTCTCGGCCTCTTTATCCGGAGGAGAGAGCCAACGTATCAATCTGGCTACCTCGTTGGGTAGTAGCTTGGTGGGTTCGTTGTATATTTTGGATGAGCCGAGTATCGGTCTGCATTCCCGGGATACGGATTTGTTGATCAAGGTATTGCGACAGTTGCAAGCCTTGGGGAATACCGTGGTCGTGGTGGAGCATGATGAGGAGATTATCCGTGCGGCGGATTATATCATCGATATCGGTCCGAAAGCGGGGCGTTTGGGGGGTGAGGTTGTTTATCAAGGCGATGTGAATAACCTCCGGAAATGTAGCGATAGCCATACGGTACGTTATTTGACGGGAGAGGATCAGATCGAGATCCCGCCTTACCGCCGTCCGTGGAATAATTATATAGAAGTGACAGGGGCCCGGAAGAATAACTTAAAGGGCGTGGACGTGAAGTTTCCTTTGAACGTGATGACGGTGGTTACCGGCGTGAGCGGTTCGGGTAAAAGTTCCTTGGTTCGTGATATTTTCTACGAGGGCGTGAAACGCCATTTGGATGATGCCGCCCGCCTGACCGTAGATTGCTCCGGTATCAGTGGAGATTTGAATATGATTCAGGCGATTGAGTTTGTAGACCAGAACTCGATCGGAAAGAGTTCTCGCTCGAACCCTGTGACGTATATCGGCGCTTACGATGAGATCCGTAAACTATTCGGCGAGCAGCCTCTAGCGAAGCAGATGGGATATAACGCCGCTTATTTTTCCTTTAATAAAGAAGGAGGTCGCTGCGAGGAATGTAAGGGCGAGGGCAAAATCACGGTAGAGATGCAGTTTATGGCGGATATCACCTTGGAATGCGAGGCTTGCCACGGCAAACGCTTCAAGCAGGATGTATTGGATGTAGAGTATCAAGGCGCTAACATATACGATGTGTTGGAAATGACCGTGAATCAAGCGATCGAGTTCTTCGAGAAAGGTTCCGGCTCCCAAGAAAAGAAGATCGTGAAACGCTTGAAACCGCTGCAAGACGTAGGTTTGGGCTATATCAAGCTGGGACAGACTTCCTCCACTTTATCCGGTGGTGAGAACCAACGTGTGAAACTGGCTTATTACTTAGGCCAAGAGAAGCAGCAACCTACCTTGTTCGTTTTCGACGAGCCTACGACCGGTTTACATTTTCATGATATCAAGACTTTATTGAAAGCTTTCAATGCCTTGATCGAGAAAGGCCACTCCGTGGTAATTATCGAGCATAATATGGATGTGATCAAATGCGCGGATTATGTGATTGATTTAGGACCGGAAGGCGGAAAGGCCGGCGGACAGCTGGTTTGTGCCGGCACACCGGAGGAGATAGCGGCTTGCGAGGCATCCTATACCGGTAGGTTTTTAAGGGATAAGTTATAAAGAGACGATATAAAGACAAATGTAAATAGCTCCTGCCCGAATATTCGGATAGGAGCTATTTCTTTTAAGAAGAATGGGAGCATTCCCATTAATATCCTGGGTTTTGCTCGATGATTCCATTTTTCGCAAGGTCTATAACCGCTTGCGGTATCGGGCCGTATTCGTGGGTCCCTTTGATGAAACGGGCATTTTGGAGATGAGAGCGGAATGTCTTCTCATGCTCGAAATAAGTGTTCATCACGTCTGAGGCGATTCCCCAACGGACTAGATCAAAGAAACGTTCACCTTCTAAGGCGAATTCCAGACGTCGTTCGGTACGTAAGGCTCGGATCGCCTCCTCTTTGTCGGAAAATGACGGATATAATCCGATCCGGTATTTGGCGGCATCCGCTGTCCCGTCAGCGGTTTTTACGGTCTGGCTGTTCATGGCACGCTCGCGAACTTGGTTGATGTATTTCAATCCGGTAGCTAAATCGCCTAGTTCGATAGCAGCTTCGGCACGCCACAATAACACGTCCGCATATCGAATAATATAAACATTCAATGCGTTTACGTATGGCCAGATAGCCAAATAGTAACTTGAGTTCTTGGAGACAATACGTTTTTTCGGGCTATACGGACCGTAAACCGTAGCCTCACGAGGAGTCCAGTCATAGAGTTGGACATCTAGGAACATGATTCCGGGGCGGGCTACTGTGTGGTCTAGGCGGGTGTCTACATAATCATTTTCCGAAACGTCTATGCCGTCTTCCAAAGGCAAGCCGTTGGAGTCGGTCTTATAAGCGTTTACTAGGTTTTGGGAAGGACGAAGGAAACCATAGTTGGGATAAGGGCCTCCCGGAGGTAACAAACGGTCGCCCGGATTTCCGTTGTAGTTGTTCGGGGAGCCATCGTTGATAGAGGCTTGGACTGAAAATAAAATTTCAGAGCAGTTGTCATTTTCTGGCAAGAAGATATTCCGGAAGTCGGGGAGTAGCTGGTATTTGCCGGAATTGATCACCTCATCCGTCGCTGTAGCGCATTCCTGCCATTTGCCTTGGAACAAGTAAACTTTAGCCATATAAGCCCGGGCCGTCATCTTACATGGACGTGCCACATCCGGCTGGGAATCCGGGAGACCTTCGTAGGCGGCCTTAAAATCATTCAGTATCTTCTCCCATAATTGATCGGATGTATACTCCTTATTCGAGATAGAGGCGAACGCGGAAGGATCGCTGACACTCTCGTCGAAATATGGGATCTGGTTATAGATGATCTTTAAGTTGAAATAGAAATGGGCACGCAGGAAACGCATCTCGGCGATACGGGTCTCCTTTTTATCATAATCGCTGCCTTTGAGGATACGGATCGCTTGGTTACAGCGGTTCACGCCCTCGTATAAGGCTAGCCATTTCCGATTGTAATCTTGGATAGTCGGGTCGATATGGAAGATTTCCATCAAGTGAACCGGGTTCTGGTCTCCCGTACCACCTCCGCCTTTGTAGGTATCGTCTGAGATCACATCGCCAAATTGCCAGTTGGAGCATCCTGAATTCAAGCCGGAGCTGGCATCGTCCATCTGGCCGTCTAGGATGGAATAGGCGGAGATAATCAATCCCTCGATGTTATTGGGATCTTGTGCTTGTTCGGGAGTCAGTTCGCCTACAGGTGTCTCTTCCAGAAAATCGCTGCATGATGTCAATGCGAATACGGCACAGGCCGCTATAATCATTTTCTTCATATTCTTGTTTGTTGTTGTTTGATGATTAAAAACTTACGTTTACTCCAAAGGTGAAGGTGCGGGATAACGGATAGATGCCGCGGTCCACACCCATATCTAGGTTACGGTAGTCACTGGAGTAACTTTGCAATCCCACTTCCGGATCGATACCGTCGTATCCGGTGATCGTGAATAAGTTGGTTGCTTGCGCATAGATATACAAGCTATTGAACTTAATCTTGGATAGGATGGACTGAGGTACGGAATAACCGATTTTCATGTTCTTTAAGCGAACGAAAGAAGCGTCTTGCACATAGTAAGACGAGGGCCGGATGTTATTGTTCGGATCGTCCATGGTGACACGGGGTATGTCCGTATTCGTGTTGGTTGGTGTCCATGCATTAACGACACGGCTGTTTTTGTTGTATTGCGATTGATTGTAGAAATCACCCACATAACGGGTCAAGTCGTATACATCGTTTCCGAACATTCCCTGAAAGAATAGACTGAGGTCAAAATTATGGAAGTTGACTCCTAATGTAAGGCCTGCCGTGACATCGGGGAGCGGGTTACCGATATAGTCACGGTCGTTACCGTCTATTACGCCATCTCCGTTTACGTCTACGAACTTGATATCACCCGGTTTTGCGTTAGGTTGGAGCAGTTCGCCTTTATTATTGGTATATGATTTGATTTCCGCCTCGCTCTGGAATAAACCGTCTTCTTTATAAGCGTAGAAAGAGCCGATTGGTTGTCCGATGGCGGAACGAGAAACCTCTTGATCGAAGTTGAGGGAGTGAATCACGCTGGTAGGCAGTCCGATATAGGAGACATCACCGTCTAATTCAGTCATCTTGTTTTTGATAGCGGACATATTGAAGGCGACATTGAACCCGAAATCTTTATTGATGCTCTTATTGTAGCTGACCTCAGCTTCGAAACCCCGGTTACGCATTTTCCCGACATTGTCCCATACCGTTTGGTTCGTACCCCCCACGGTACCGATCAAGGGACGCTCCCATAATAAGTCCTTGGTATCTTTGTTAAACCAATCCAGCACAACGGTTAGGCTGTTATCTAGGAAGCCTAGATCCAGCCCGACATTAGTTTGCGTGGTGGTCTCCCATTTCAGGTTTGCGTTACCGTAACGGGTTTGGGTGTATCCGGTTGTCACGGAACTTTGGCTACCGTCGATCGGATAGTTGGAGTGGTTCGGATTACTCATGTAAGAATCGATCGTAGAATAAGCCGGGATATCAGAGTTGCCGTTTTGTCCCCAACCTATGCGGACTTTCATGTTGCTGATAGCCGGAATATCATAAAACGGTTCGCTACTGATACGCCAGCCTGCGGAGACAGCCGGGAAATTACCCCATTTATTGTTACCAAGTTTAGAAGATCCGTCACGTCGGAACGTGGCTGCGAATAAGTAGCGGTTGTCGAAATTATAATCAATTTTACCGAAATAAGACATCATCTTGGAAGTAAAGGCAGAACCTGCGTTCTTCTGGGAGCCACTATCGCCCGCATCGAGGAAATGGAAG
The DNA here is from genome assembly GCF_001915675.1 of Parabacteroides sp. merdae-related_45_40. NCBI lineage: Bacteria > Pseudomonadati > Bacteroidota > Bacteroidia > Bacteroidales > Tannerellaceae > Parabacteroides > Parabacteroides sp. merdae-related_45_40. Next base: position 188,186 of record NZ_MNQY01000046.1, read on the forward strand.
TTATCGTCATCCGAGGCAAAGCCTTCACGGGAGGCGGAGAAGTATTCCTCTTGATAACGGTTTGTCTCGATACCTAATAAGGCTCCGATCGTATGTTTATCGAATGTCCGTAAATAGTTTAACGTGTTCGTGAATACCCAATTGAAGTTCCAACGGTTTTGCGTGCTCAACGTACTCAAGGGTTGCTGGGTGTTCAATTCGTTGTATTTGGCCTTGAAGCTTCGTTTATACAGGTTTTTGTAATCCGCTCCGAAGTTGGTCTTGAAATAAAGTCCCTCTAGGATATTCAGTTCGGCGAATAGATTACCGAATAGACGGGTGGTACGATCTTTATTATCCTTATTACGGTATAATTCGCCTAACGGGTTGGAGATGTCGGCGATCGGGTTGCTGCCGAAATTCCCGTCCAGATCGTAAACAGGGGTAATGGATACGGTCTTATAGGCGTTGTATAACATACCTCCCAGTGCGGCGTTATTGGTGACCGAGGTTCCCCACGCATGTGATAATGTGGCGTTCTCACCGATTTTCAAACGATCGTTGAAGAGCTTGAACTCATTGTTGAAACGTCCGGATATACGTTCGAAACCAGTATATTTCATAAGACCGTCTTGGTTGAAATAGCCTAGGGAGAACAAGTGGCTGCTAACTTTATCTGCTTTCGCCAGAGAGAGGTTATAGGACTGGACCATGGCTTTTTGCATGATCTCGTCAACCCAATCCACGTCTCCCGAGGGAAGGCGGTGATCTGCGTCAAGGAATTCCGGAATTACGGCGGTCTCGCCGGAGCCATACACGTCGCTTACTGGTGATTTCCCGTCGTTACGCTGTGCCTGCCATAATAAGTCACCATATTCTTGGGCGTTTAGCATACGCATCTGTTTTGCCGAGGTTTGTACTCCCACGTAAGCGTCTAGGTTTACCCGGAAAGTACCTTCCTTCCCTTTTTTTGTACTGATGATAACCACGCCGTTTGCCGCACGTGCGCCATAGATGGAAGCGGAAGAAGCATCTTTCAATACCTGCATACTTTCGATATCATTCGGGTTGAGAAAATTGATGCCGCCCTCTACTGGTACGCCATCGATGATATAAAGCGGATCATTGTTACGGATCGTGCTGAAACCGCGTACACGTACCGCTACGCCTCCGCCGGGCATATTATCCGGGATTACGTTTACGCCGGACAATTTACCTTGCATCATTTGATCTACACTGGATACCGGGGTATCTTTCAGATCGCCTACCTCCAGTACGGAAACAGCACCGGTAAGGTCTTTTTTCTTCTGTACACTATAACCTACCACGATAACCTCGTCTAGGTTCTGGGTGTCATCCTGCAATTGGATCGTGAGGGGAGAACCATTCCCGGCTGGAATCTCCTTGGTGTTATAACCGATATAAGTAACGACCAATATGCTTTGCTTGTTTTGCAGCGAGAGAGAAAATTTGCCGTCAAAATCGGTTACGGCTCCATTTGTAGTCCCTTTCTCAATCACGTTAGCCCCGATAATTGGTTCTCCGTTCGTATCGGTGACTACGCCACTTACCGTGAATGTCTGTTGAGTGATCGTCATTCGTCCAGTAACGTTTGGCAGATCCTCCGCCGATGCCGCATTGATTGGCTGTAAGTATGCTACGCCTAGCAAAAGAGCGGGAATCGCCATCGTAAAGTAATTTCTGTTGTCCATCCTTTTGTCCTTAAAATATATTAGAATTAATCTATTTTTTCAGAACGCAAAGGACGTGTGATTATATTACGATGATATGTCTATGTTATTAAAAATATGTTCACGATTGTATTGCCTTTCAGGGATATGACGATTAGGCTACGATTACAAAAATGATATTGGCTGTCTTTTGCGTATTGGTTAATGACGTTTTAGTACTAGTGAATAAAATGTAAGAATTATGAAAGTAACTCATTTTAAGAAAGTAAGCGAAACAAGTGGTGTGTGTGTCCTGTTAAGATTGTACTTATTTATAATCGAATAATTTATACTGTGCGTAGTCTTTATGAGACATTCAAGTAGCCTGTGAGGGCGAAAAAGCAGTAATATTAATACTAGTGTAATAAAATAAAGTTCATTCAGCCTGTTCTTCTGTGAAGAAAAACAGGCTGTGTTTTTATTGCTTGGCAGGATCATCGTCTTTATTCCACTTATCTCGCATTCTCAGACGTTTGACTTGCAGATAGCGTAGAAGGATGATGATGACGAGCGTAGCGCCGATCATCAAGAAATATTCGGTATAATTGTTTCCGGGATTGTTTCCCGGCCAGCCGATGATACTCATTACGATTAAGTAAACAAGTAAGGCAATTGTTGTGATATTGATCTTCTTCATATTCGTTTTATTCTAAAAACAGGGCAAAGATATAAGATTGTTTCGGGCTTTAGGAGGTTAAAACGCATTTGTACTGTGCCCGATAATGTTCTGTTTGAATAATTAAGATATATAAACCTTGTGGGAGGGGAATCGGGAGGATAGGGTTCCCTGCCTGTACCGCTTGCGTGAATACTAATATGCCTGCCGGAGTAAACAGTTCGACTTTACCGGGGGATGGAAGATTAGTAATGAATAAAGTCTTGTTCTCTAGCTGATAGCTTAATTCCGGAAATGAAAATACTTGATTGGAAACAGGGGAATCTTGTCGGGCTTGAGGTTCCGATGTCGGGAAAGATATGGGTGCGTTCGTTGATAATAATTTATAATTGGCTGGTTCGGATGTATTATATACAGATAGGCTGGTACTTTTATTCGCTTTGACAAAGAAAGCGGAGAATGGAGGGATGGCGAAATCGCTACCGATCACGTAGGGTTGGTAGGTGGAGCCGTCATATATATAAATGTATCCGTCTAAGGCCGAGTTTGATTCTATTTGACTAAGAGATAAAGGAGCCGGCAGAGGATTACCGCATAGATACCAGCCGTTATGATTCTGGTTCTGGCTTTGGTTGTTAATGCTTACCGGAATAGAGGCTTGACCGTTTTTTCCGAAATCTATAGGGATATCTCCTGCTTTCGAGGAGAAACGAAGGTTCTGACGATCGGCGGAAGCGTCAATAGCGATTAGGTATCCCTTGTTCTTCTTGAAGATGGGCTGGGATGTATTGATTATTGTTTGTGGTATGACTTCCCAGTTGTTGGAAGGGCTTTGTGAATTAGCTCGCTTTTCTCCGTTATAGGTTTGTACGTAAAAGTAATTACCGTTTGTATCGCTTTTGTCATCACCCAGTTGGAAATCCGGGTCTATGCCGGAAGCGAATACATCGAAGGGGAAGGAGATAAAATACCATTTGCCTTTTTGAGCGAAGGTCTTCTCGATTGTTATTTTGCCGGAGATGTTAATAGTTCCAGACGATCGCAAGGTGGAGGAAGACGCCAAGATACCATCATTAGGATAGATGGTAAGGTTATTTGCGGATAGATTTCCGGTTGGTAAAATATGGATATTTCCATTGCCAATAAAGATATCTTTACAGCTGATATTTGTATTTATGGAGATATTGCCGTTAATCAAGGCGTTGCGGTGACGGTAGGCGGGTAGGTGGCTCCAGCGATCCTCATGGTTCCAATCGCTGTTTCCGGTAAATAGGGAATAGGTAGGAATCATGCCGTGTGCGTAAACGCTGTCTACATAATAATAGCCGTTTTTGGTATTGGCGGCCTGTGTGGGGACGATAATATCCAATCCCGGGGGATTGCTGCCTATATCCGTCTTTTCGAATGAAGCAGTAGCATCGTCTTTATTTAAAGTTATGATCGACACATATTCTGGTTTGTTAGGGCGGTAAGTCTTAACTTGCATCTTTTCTCCGAGCATTAAATGGATGCCCCCTTTCCGTATACTGATTTTTATATCTTGATGATCTGTTAACGTGAAATGCTCGAAAGCCGCTTGCGTATTCATTGGCATTCGTAACCCGTAGTTTCCGTGGCTGTTAGGAATATCTTTCACGCCGGAGATATCTTCAATAAGGGCTTCACCTGTAATGGCATAATCCCAATTATCAGAAGCAAGTCCCTCAAATGTCTGCATCCGAAACGTATCTCGAATAGATATATTTGCGTTACTTTGCACAAAGCTTTCCCATGTAGACGGATTTGAAACTTGTGACTGGATAAATTGTTGTACGAATAGGAATACCGTACAAACGACAACGCGTCTGGATAGATGCCAAATTCTCTTTTTCATAGCTAAGTTGATTTATATTTGTAAATATGTTCGCGAATATACGTAAATAATTGAAATAATATATCTTTGTGGCATGAAAGAATTTATCATATCTGAGGCACAGACCGAGAAGGCCGTTTTGGTGGGTTTGGTTACCCCTGAGCAAAATGAGCAAAAAGTTAAGGAATATCTGGACGAATTGGCTTTCTTGGCCGATACGGCAGGGGGGGATGCGGTAAAGCGTTTTACCCAGAAAATGGATTACCCGAATTCCGTCACTTTTGTCGGGACCGGTAAATTGCAGGAAATTAAGGAGTATGTGGTAGAGAATGAGATCGGTTTGGTGATCTTTGATGATGAGCTGAGTCCGAAGCAACTCCGTAATATTGAGAAAGAATTGCAGGTGAAAATCTTGGATCGTACGAGCTTGATCTTGGATATCTTCGCTAGCCGTGCACAGACCGCCCATGCGAAGACACAGGTGGAGCTTGCACAATATAAATATATGTTACCCCGCTTGACTCGTCTGTGGACACACTTGGAGCGTCAGCGAGGCGGCGTAGGTATGCGTGGTCCGGGTGAGACACAGTTGGAGACTGATAAACGTATTATCTTGGATAAGATCGCACGATTGAAGAAAGAGCTGGTGGATATTGACAAGCAAAAAAGCGTACAACGGAAAAACCGGGGTAAGATGGTACGTGTAGCGTTGGTCGGATATACGAACGTAGGTAAATCTACCTTGATGAACTTATTGAGCAAGAGTGAGGTCTTTGCCGAGAATAAGTTGTTCGCTACGCTAGATACGACCGTACGCAAGGTAATTATCGAGAACTTGCCGTTCTTGCTGTCTGATACGGTCGGATTTATCCGTAAGTTACCGACCGAGTTGGTGGAATCTTTTAAATCTACCTTGGATGAGGTACGGGAGGCGGATTTGCTGGTACATATCGTGGATATCTCACACCCGACTTTTGAGGAGCAAATAGAGGTCGTGAACCGTACGTTGGCGGAGATCGATAAGACCGAGAAACCGATGATCATGGTTTTCAATAAGGTGGACGCATTTACCTTTGTCCCGAAAGAGGAAGATGATTTGACCCCTCGTGGTCGTGAGAATATCGATCTGGATGAACTGAAACGTACGTGGATGGGAAAATTGCAAGATAATTGCATCTTTATCTCCGCCAAGGAACGTACGAATATAGAGGCGTTGAAAGAGATGTTGTATGAACGGGTCAAACAAATCCATATCACCCGTTTCCCTTACAATGACTTCCTCTTTCAGCAATACGATGAAGAGTAGAGTCTTACAAAATTAGTACCAATGAATCATTTGAGAAATTTGCGGCCGGATGAGATCGCCACCTTGCGATCTCAGGCTTGCCGGGCCGATGATTGGAATCAAGTTTGGGTTCCAGAGGTGTTTGATATTGAATATGTGAACCATGTACGTTTTTCAGGAGTGGTTAAGTTAGGAGCCTTTCGTAAGGTGTTTACCCTGCCGGGAGGATTGGTAAAGCATAGCGGGCTTCGTCATGTTACCCTGCATAATTGTACGTTGGGGGATAATGTGCTGATCGAGAACGTACAGAATTATATCGCTAATTACCGGATCGGTGATGACTGCTTTATCCAGAATATAAATGTTATGTTGGTGGAAGGCAAGGCTACGTTCGGGAATAATGTCGAGGTGTCGGTCTTGAATGAGACCGGCGGGCGTGAGGTTCCGATTTACGATGGCCTGTCGGCTTCATTGGCTTATATTATCGCTTTGTACCGCCATCGTCCGGCCTTGATCGAACGCTTGCGGGATATGATTACCGCTTATACGGAGGGTATCGCCTCTACGGAGGGAACGGTTGGCGATAAGGTCAAGATTGTCAATACCGGTACGATCCGTAACGTGAAGATTGGTGATTACGCGACCATAGAGAATAGCGCACGTCTGGAAAATGGTTCCGTAAATAGTAAGAGAGAGGCCCCGGTATTTATCGGGGATAGTGTGATCGCGCAAGATTTCATTGTCTCTTCGGGAGCCAAGATCGCGGATGCCGCTAAGATTATCCGTTGCTTTATCGGACAGGCTTGCCAAGTGACGCATAACTTCTCGGCCCATGATTCCTTGTTGTTCAGCAACTGCGCTTTCGAGAATGGGGAGGCTTGCGCTATTTTCGCCGGTCCGTTTACGGTGTCTATGCATAAGAGCAGTTTGCTGATAGCGGGAATGTATTCGTTCTTGAACGCGGGAAGTGGCTCCAACCAGAGTAATCATATGTATAAGCTGGGACCGATTCATCAAGGGATCGTGGAACGTGGTTCCAAGACGACCAGCGACTCGTATATCCTTTGGCCGGCCCGTATTGGCGCTTTCTCTTTGGTAATGGGTCGCCATCATCACCATAGCGATACTTCCGATATTCCCTTCTCCTATTTAATAGAGAAGGATGATGAGACTTACTTAGTCCCGGGAATTAATCTTCGCAGCGTAGGTACGATCCGTGATGCCCAGAAATGGCCGAAGCGTGATAAACGTACGGACCCGGATCGCTTGGATATGATTAACTATAATCTATTGAGTCCCTATACGATCCAGAAGATGCTGAAAGCGGTGGATATCTTGAAAAACCTGCAGGCATTGGTTGGAGAGACTTCCGAGATTTATTATTATCAGAATACTCGTATAAAAGGTTCCTCACTCCGGAATGCGTTGAACTTTTATGGCATGGCAATTAATAAGTTCTTTGGTAACTCGTTAATCAAGCGTTTGGAAGGTACGACCTATTATTCTATGGAAGAGGTCTGGGAGCAATTGCGTCCTACGGAATCCAAAGGCTCCGGAGAATGGCTGGACTTGGCGGGCTTGATCCTCCCGAGGGAACCGCTAGATGCCTTGTTGCAAGATATCGAACAGGGGGAAATCGCTTCCTTAGAGGATGTGGAATGCTTTTTCCGTTTGGTTCACGGACGTTATTATTCCTTGGAATGGACATGGGCCTACGAGATGATCGAACGTTATTATGGGGTGGATCTCCGTTCGATTTCCGCCGCGGAGATTATTGATCTGGTTCGTCGTTGGCAAGAATGTGTGATCCGCTTGGATGAGATGCTTTATGAGGATGCCCGTAAGGAATTCTCTTTGACTTCTATGATCGGTTTCGGAGTGGATGGTTCCAACAAGGAAAAACAACAGGATTTCGAGGGTGTTCGAGGAGATTTCGTGAATAATCCGTTTGTTACCGCCGTGCAGGAACATATCGTGAATAAACGGGCGCTTGGGGATGAACTGATCGAGAGGTTGAAACCTTTAGTATAAAGCTTATGAAACCATTATTTCAAGAACTGCCATTCCCGATAGATAGTCACATTCATTTCTATGTGGAGGATCTACCGCATTTTATAGTGCCTTGGCACTACCATCCGGCTATTGAGATAATGTATATCACAAGTGGTACGGGTACTCGCTTTGTCGGGGATCATGTGGAAGGATATTTCGAGGGCGATGTTTGTATGATCGGCCCTCAACTGCCACATGAGTGGAGAAACGACCCTGTTTATTTCGATAAGAGCTCTGGCTTGCGGGCTACTTGTATTTGCTTGTTCTTCAAGCGTCAGATTTTTGAACCTAATTTAATCCGTCTTCCGGAGATGAATAATATCCGGGAATTGATAGAGCGTTCCCGTAGAGGGATTAAGTTTGTGGGTAAGTCCCGGAAGAAGATTGCCGAGCTGATCAGCCAATCCGCCAATGAGACGGGAGCGAGTAGGGTGATCAAATTGATTGCTTTACTGGAATTAATGGCGACTTCCGAAGAATATGAGATATTAGCCAGTACGGGGTTTACGGAAACGGTCAACTCGGACGATTTCGAGCGTTTCAATAAGGTCTATAAATATCTGGTGAAGAACTTCACGTCTCCAGTGAAGCTGGAGGAAGTCGCCGCTTTGGTAGGCTTGACTCCGACCGCTTTTTGTCGTTATTTCAAGAAACGGACCAAGAAGACTTTCGTGGAGTACTTGAATGACATGCGCATAGGACACGCGAAAAAACTATTGATAGAGGGAAATCTGAAGATATCCACGATTAGCTCCGAGGCCGGATTCAATAATCTATCCAACTTCATCGGCCAATTTAAGAAAACCACGAATATGCTTCCATCCGAGTACCAGAAAAAATATAAGGAGCGCCTGGATGGAGAATAAGGGCAGGATTTCATAGTTGTTTGGAAAAATACTAAAATAAAGCCCAAGGTATTCGATCTATTTTTGCGATATAAGTTGTATCGTAAAATAGAATATCATGGAACATAAAAAGATTGTAATCCCATCCTTGTCATTTTTTCAAGATGAGCTAAAGGGGGAAGGTGTGGTAAAGAGCCGGAGAACTTTAGGCGAGCTTGCCGGAATTTTTGAGAATCAAGATGCTTATTCCCAATTACCATTAGATCAATTAGCATACGAGGTATATAGTTATTTACCGGAGCGGGAAGGCACTCCGGGAGGGCTTTATTTTGGTATTACTCAATTATATCCGGGAAAGGTGGGAGATGAGTATTTCATGACGAAAGGCCATTTTCATCAACAAGAGGATCGTTCGGAGTATTATTGGGGATTGGAAGGCGAAGGTATGTTGATCTTGATGGACCGAGAACGGAATACGTGGGCGGAAAGGATGATGCCGGGTAGCCTGCATTATATACCGGGCGGTGTAGCGCACCGGGTAGCTAATACTGGAAATAGCGTCTTGTCATTTGCTGCGTGCTGGCCTTCGGATGCCGGGCATAATTATGAAGAGATCGCGAATAAGGGCTTCTCGGCCCGATTGGTAGAAGTGGACGGTACCCCTAAATTGCGATAGCTTATGTATACGATAGCGATAGATTTAGGGGGGACGGTCGTAAAGATCGGACTATTGTCTGATGGTGAGATCGTAGACTGTGTGAGATTACCTTCCCGTCTGGCTCTGGGATTAGCTCCGAACTTACCTAAGATAAAGGAGGCGATTGATCGGTTGTTGGCCGCTTGGCGTATTGATGTGGCTGCGCTTCGTTGTATCGGCCTGGCTTTTCCCGGGCTGGTAGATCCAATTCATAACCGGGTAATCTCTACGAATGAGAAGTATGATGATGCCTGTTCGATCAGTCTGGATAAATGGGCATGGGAGAATTGGGAAGTTCCTTTCTGCATGGATAATGACGCTCGTTTGGCCGTAGCCGGAGAATGGTGGCAGGGTGCGGCCCGGGGAAAGAACAATGTAGTCATGATGACAATCGGAACCGGTATCGGTACGGGAGTCGTGATTGATGGACGGCTCCTGTATGGACAGCATTTTCAAGCGGGTTCTTTGGGTGGGCATTTTGTGCTGGATTATAAGGGCCGTCGGTGTTCATGCGGGAATAACGGCTGTGTAGAAGCTCTGTCTTCCTCTTTCTTCTTACCGACCATTGTCAGGGAGCATGCCCTTTTATCGGAATCGTTTAAACGAGATGCGGATGTCTATGATTTCAAGCGCATTTTTAGGTTAGCGCAGGAGGGGGATGAAGATGCTTTATTAATTAGGAATGAATGTATGGATATCTGGGCGTCGGCGATAATAACCTATATACATGCTTATGATCCGGAAGTCGTGATTCTAGGTGGGGGGATTTTAAAAAGCCAAGAGGTGATTATCCCTTATATCAGCAAACGAGTGGATGAGTTGGCTTGGTGTCCTTCCGGGAAAGTCCCGATTGTGCCGGCAATCTTGGGCGATGACGCCGCTTTATTCGGTTTGGAGTATTTCATGGTAAAACAACAGCAAAATGAACGGATTTGTATTTGATAAAGGAATTGATATAACACCGGTTCAATCGCCTATGGGGTTTACCTATGGGGCGGGTGTATTTGGTCCGGAGGTCGAGATTCGCCGGCTGGAAGATATACGGGCTAGTTTGCGTGATCCTCAATGCAAGGGACCGGAGCAGGTTTACTCGATCGCTATGGATGTCGGCAAAGAAGAACATCGTGCGTTGCTGAATAAGTTACATTTGTTATTCGGGGTAGTGACATATAGTGCTGGTAAATTGGGGCAGGAGCCAGTCAGAAGTCAAGGGCATATTCATAAGATATCTCCTTATAGCGGTTGGTCTACGCCGGAGATCTATGAGATTTGGTCGGGAGAGGCGATTATTTATATGCAGGAGTATGCGGAGGATCAGCCCGGTCGATGTTATGCGGTACATGCCTTTCCGGGGGATGTAGTGATCGTTCCTCCCTATTGGGTACATGCGACGATTAGCGCGAATCCGAGATTGCCTTTGACTTTCGGAGCGTGGTGCGATAGAGATTATGGTTTTGTGTATGAGGGGATTCGTAAACACAGGGGAATCGCTTGGTTTCCTGTATTTAATGGAAGCGATGAATTAGAATGGATCGCAAATTCGATGTACGATTCCTCTCATTTGATTTGTAAATCTCCTTCGGATTATATTTCTTTAGATATTCGGAAAGGGGTATCTATTTACAGACAATTCGAGGAAAATCCGGAGATTTTCTTATATGTGCCTAATCCGGCGTTGAAGGCGGAGGTATGGCGTGATTTCGAGCCTTGAGTTTATAGATGGATTAAATACACAAGAAAAACATGAAAAACACGAGCTATAGATATTGGATGATTTATGTAATAGCGATTGTCGCCGCTATGGGAGGACTATTGTTTGGCTTTGATACCGGCGTGATTTCCGGGGCGATTCCTTTTTTCCAGAAAGATTTTGGTATAGACGATAGTATGGTGGAGGTAGTTACTTCCTCCGGTTTGCTGGGAGCTATTCTGGGAGCGCTGTGTTGTGGTAAATTGACGGATCGCATAGGACGTAGGAAAGTCATTTTGACTTCGGCTGTTATTTTCGCTTTCGGTGCGTTAGGATCGGGTTGGGCTCCGGACATTTACCACTTGATTGCCGCCCGTTTATTCTTGGGAGTGGCTATCGGGATCTCTTCTTTTGCTGTACCTCTTTATATTGCGGAAGTTTCCCCGGCGAAGTCACGGGGGATGTTTGTCGCCATGTTCCAATTGATGATTACGATCGGGCTTCTGGTATCTTATCTTTCGGATTTGTATTTTGCGGATGAGACGTCTGTTTCATGTTGGAGGCCAATGTTTTATGTGGGGGTGATTCCCGCTATTATTTTGTTCGTGGGTATGTTGCTGGTTCCACCATCTCCAAGGTGGTTGATGTCTGTTGGCCGGGAGGAAGAGAGCCTATCCGTCTTAAAGATGGTCGAGCATCCGGATTTGGTAAATGCCTCGTTTGAGCAGATGCGGAATGAGATGCGAAAGAATGATGAGCGACAAGGATGTTTTAAGGATCTGGCCCAGCCTTGGTTACGGAATGCGTTAGTTATCGCTATCGGTATTATGTTTTTCCAGCAATTTGTAGGTATCAATACCGTGATTTATTATAGCCCTAAAATCTTTTTGATGGCCGGTTTCGATGGTGCGGTCTCTGCGATTGGGGCCTCTGTCGGGGTAGGTGTTGTCAATTTATTATTCACGTTGTTGTCTGTCTACTTTGTAGATCGGCTGGGAAGGCGTAAACTTTATTTTCTGGGGTTGAGCGGTATCGTGATTTCCTTGTTGCTACTCGCTACCTCTTTTATATTCGCCGCTCAATTAGGGGATTCTGGGAAATGGCTTTCCATCGTCCTTATTTTCTTATATGTGGGATTTTTCGCTATCAGCATCGGGCCGTTAGGTTGGTTGATTGTGTCGGAAGTGTTTCCACAAAAGCTAAGAGGGTTGGGGACTTCTCTCGGCTCGTTGTCCGTATGGTTTTTCAATGCGATCGTATCGTTTACTTTCTTCAAGATATTGAAGGTGTTTTCAATATCGGGAACCGAATTAACGATCAATGGCGAAAGCCAAGGGAATCCGGCGGGAGCGTTCTTATTTTATGCGTTCATTGGAATTGTGGCGATTATTTGGGGATATTTCTATGTACCGGAAACGAAAGGAGTTTCATTGGAGAAGATCGAGGCTTTTTGGAGAAAAGGAGGACACCCGAAAGATAAAATAATATAATATGGATAGAAGAGTATTTATTAGACAAACAGCAGTTGCGGCATTAGGCGGCTTAGTGGCTTTTGATTTATCAAAGGCATCAGCTAAAAGTGAAATGGCTTTTGCCGGGAAAGGAGAAATCTCGCCCCGGGCAATCACCATGTGGGATTTTTCTTGGTTGGAGAGGCGTTGGCCCGGAGCCGGTTATGAGGACTGGGACCAAGTATTGGACGAGCTCTCGGAACGGGGGTATAATGCGATACGTATTGATGCTTATCCTCATTTAATAGCGGAGAATCCAATGAAGAAATGGTTACTTAAAGAAGTTTGGAATCAGCAAGATTGGGGAAGTCCGGATATGAATGAGGTACAAGTTCAACCGAATTTGAACTTGTTCTTGTCGAAATGTAAGGAGCGGGATATTAAGGTCGGGCTTTCTTCTTGGTATCGTCTCGATGTGGATGAGGTTTGCCTGAAATTGGATACACCGGAGAAATTGGCGGATTGCTGGCTGACAACCCTTCGTTCGATCGAAGAAGAGGGGCTATTGGATACGATCCTTTATGTGGATCTTTGCAATGAATGGCCCGGTGATTCATGGGCTCCTTTTTTCGCTAAGACATATCCGAATGTCGGTTGGGGGAATTGGTATAAGGAGGAATCCTTACGATGGATGAAAACCTCGTTGGGGAAGATGCGACAAGTATATCCGGATATGCCATTCTTATATTCTTTTGATCATGGGGATGTCAAGAAATATGAAGAGGTGGATTGCTCTTTTCTTGATTTGTATGAGCATCATATTTGGATGGCCCAACAGAATGGTGGAGAATTTTATAAGCTGGTGGGATATGGCTACAATCGTTTTTCACCGGATGATTATAAGAATGTGGTGAAAAATGCGGAACGGGTTTATCGGGAAAGACCTGAATATTGGCAGAAATTGTTGACTGATAAGATCGAGCTTATGGCTTCCGTGGCCCGGAAGAATCGCCGTCCTCTCGTTACGACAGAATGTTGGGGATTGGTGGATTATAAGGATTGGCCTTTATTGAAATGGGATTGGATAAAGGATCTTTGCGAGTTAGGAGCTATTACGGCTGCCCGTACGGGTATGTGGGTCGGTGTAGCGACCAGTAATTTTTGCGGACCTCAGTTTGTTGGGATGTGGCGGGATGTGGAATGGCATAAACGCTTGACTTCCATCATCCGTTCTTCTCCGATTGATGCGTCTCTCATGAAGAATAATGAGGTAGCGGCCAAATTGTTGAAACGACTTTAATCTTGGGATGGTATGTATTACGATCATTCTTATATTTTGATAAGATTCTAAAAGCAGGAGGTAAATTTCTATAAAGTTTATGTCTTTAATAATTGTAACTTGCCTTCGTGAAAGAGTTAAATAAATCGGATGTCATGAAAAGAATAATTTTAATTATGTGTTGTTTCCTATCTGTATTCGCTTGGGCCGATGATGGGAGGACAACGATCTCATTAAATGGGGAATGGGATTTCGATCAAACGGAACTGGCTTTTCCTCCACGGAAATATACCCGTAAGATACCGGTTCCGGGATTGGTGCATTTAGCGAGGCCTAAAATCTCTCAATACGAGAAATTCTTTAAGAAACCTGACGGCGTGGAGCTGGTGGAACAGTTTAATTTCTTAGAGAGAGATTATACGCCGATGTATAATTGGTATAAGCGGAAAGTATTTATCGATGAGAAATTTAAGGATGAGCAATTATTCCTTACGATAAAGAAAAGCCAATATGTTACACGAGTCTTCGTGAATAGGCATGAAGTGGGGGCTTCTATGGAATGCTATACTCCAATGGATTTTAATATTACGAGTGCCGTAAAATATGGTTCGGACAATGAGATATTGATTCAGGTGGGCGACCGGGCGTGGTTGCCTAGCGAGGCCGCCGGCGGAACGGATAAGGAGAAAGTCCATTACCTACCCGGAATCTGGGATGACGTGTTCATTACGGCTACTGGTAAGATGCGGGTCGATAAAGTTTTATTCCTGCCTTCTCTGGCTAAAGGATTGGTGACAGTTAAGACCTTGGTGAGAAGTTTGTATCCACCCCAAATGTTGTATGGGGATAAAATGAAGGATTCTTGTAAGATTGAGTACTGTGTCAAGGAGAAGACTACAGGGAGGATAGTAGGAAAGAAAATGATTGAAGGTGAGGCTAAGCGGGATAATAGGACTTATTTCGAAACGAGTATCTCTTTGGATAATCCGAAGGCTTGGACTCCTGATTCCCCTTTCTTGTACGAAGGTGAGGTCTCGGTGTATGACCAAGATGAGCTTGTAGATCGTTATTCCGTGAACTTCGGTATGCGTGATTTTTCGAGAAAAGGTAAATTCTTTACGCTTAATGGGGATAAATTCTACTTACGAGGCTCCAATATCACGCTTCAACGTTTCTTTGAGGACCCGGATTGTCAAGCGTTGGCTTGGGACCGGGAATGGGTGAAGAAGCTGATGGTAGACCTGCCAAAGTCAATCGATTGGAACGCTATGCGAATATGTGTAGGAATTGTACCTGACTTCTGGTATGACCTTTGCGACGAGTATGGTATCGTATTACAGAATGAGTGGCTATATTGGCAAAATCATGGATGGGATGAACAGGTACGTAAGGAGTATACGAATTGGGTATGGAGCGATGGGAATCATCCCAGTATCGTGATCTGGGATGCGATCAATGAGAACTGGGACAGTTATATAGGAAATACGCTGATTCCCAAACTAAAGGAATTAGACCCGACCCGGATCTGGGATGCCGGTTACATGACATCAGATCAGATGGGGACGAACGATGAGATGGATGAGCCACACCCTTATCGTGCGCTTACGTTGATGCATTCCAGCGAACTGAACGACTATTTCAAAAACAATCCCTATAACTTAGGTGCATTGCATGAGAATTGGGTAGGTTTCTCTTCTATACTAGATGCGGGCGTTCCTCAGTTGGTGAATGAGTACGGATGGATTTGGTTATGGCGTGATGGACGGCCCTCGAAATTGACACTTAACAATTACAATTACTATCTTGGCGAGAATGCCACTCCGGAACAATGTCGTGAATTGCAGGCATATTGGTTGGAACTTGAGACGGAATGGCTGCGTTCGGAACGTTCGGTAGGCGGAATCTTGGCTTTTTGTCATTTGACCAATAATTATGGTTTCACGGGAGATTGGTTCATCAATGATATCAAGGATTTGGAACCTTCACCGGCTTTCCGCTGGTTCAAGCATTGTTTCGCCCCCTCGGCAGTCTTTATCGATTTAGCGGATCGTCGTTATACCAAACATCTCGAGCCCTTGAAACCGGGTAGTGATTTAGTATTCAACTTGGTAGGGGTGAACGACTTGAATAAGGAGTCGTCTGGAAAAGTTCTCTTGAAACTACTAGACGAGAAAGGAACTATTATTTCGACACAAGAAGAGTCTATTGTGATTGAACCTTTTGGCAAGCGGCTTCAACCTTGCCTTCTGAAATTGCCCTCAAAATCAGGAGGCTATCTTCTGATAGCCGAGTATCATGAGAAGGGGAGGGCGAAACCAGTACTTAGTCGCCGTTATCTAAAAGTAGGCGATGCGGTAACCTCTTTCAAGGATTACTTTGAGTATACATTAAATTAGTTAGGTTAGCTTTTATATCCAATTTCCTACGGCGGCACTCCTCGTGAGTGCTGTCGAGGGGAATGCTACCCCTTTTTTGAAAATACTCAGAGTCCGACTAACCAAAAAGTAATGTTAGGAATATTGTTTAAACCTTTAAATTCGAATAGTTTATGAAAAAGAAAAGTAAGGATCAGCGATGGCGTTGGATATGTGTCGGGTCATTATTGCTCGCTTCCTTAAATGGCAATCTGGAGGCAAGCGGCCTTTCCCATCCTAATGTAAATCCGGTGGAAGTTTCTCAAGCGACAAGAAAATTGCGAGGAACGATCTTGGATACAAATGGAACTCCGGTTATCGGTGCGAGTATTTCCGTAAAAGGAACTACTACCGGTACGATCTCTGACATGAATGGCGTATTTACGCTAGATGTGAAAAATGGCGATGTATTAGAAATCTCGTTTATAGGCTATCTCTCCCATACGGTTAAGGTCGGTACGCAGACTGATTTACAGATTGTCTTGAAAGAGGACACGCAAGCCTTGGATGAGGTGGTAGTGGTTGGTTATGGCGTTCAGAAGAAGAGCGTGATGACAGCGGCCATCAGTCGTGTCACCTCCGATGATTTGGAGAAGCTGACGCCGACCCGGGTAGAGGATGTGTTACGAGGAAAAGTCTCGGGAGTAAGCATTATGCAGAATTCCGGACAACCGGGAGCCGAGTCGAGAGTCCGTATCCGTGGTACAGGAACTATCAATGATAGTAACCCTCTGTATATTGTGGACGGAATGCCACTTGAAGGAGGTGTCGATTATCTGAATCCGCAGGATATACAATCTATCGAGGTCTTAAAAGATGCCGCTTCTGCCGCTATCTACGGTTCGCGTGCGGCTAATGGTGTTATTCTGGTTACGACAAAGAGCGGGAAAAAAGGAAAAGCGGTTGTCAATTATGATTTCTCTATCGGTTGGCAAAATCCTTGGCGAAAAATGTCGGTCTTGAATGCCACCGAATATGAGACAATAATGAATGAGGCTTACGTGAATGCCGGGATGGACCCTATTTACGATGATCCTTCGAAAGCAGGTGTAGGGACGAACTGGCAGAATGAGATTTATAACGAGAATGCCCCGATCATGAATCATCAAGCGAGCATCAGTGGGGGTGGTGATAAGGGAAGCTATTTCCTCTCTTTTGGTTATTTAGATCAAGAAGGAATTGTTGGAGGAAAAGATAAGTCGGATTATAAACGATATAGCTTACGTTTCAACAATACCTATAATGTGTTTGAGAATAAGGCGAATAAATTTTTCCGTAGTTTCAAGGTCGGTACGAACCTAGGATATACACGGATCATATCCAAAGGTATTTCGGAGAATGACAACTTCTCCGGCCCGTTAGCAAGTGCGGTGATGACTCCACCGAACGAATCGGTCTATCTGGAGAATCCTTCGGCGGAAGATCTCGCTTATTACGAGAAAAATTATCCCGGCTATGTCAAGGATGATGAAGGCCGCATCTATAACGTGATCGAGAATCAAGAGATCGTGAATCCGGTCGCTATGATGCAGACCTTAAACAATAACAAGGACTGGGATAAATTTGTAGGTTCTGTTTGGGGTGAATTGGAAGTATTCGAGAATCTTACGTTTAAGACCTCTCTCTCCACGGATATGGCTTTTTGGGGCGAAAGGAATTGGTTCCCAGTTAGCTATTTGTGTTATATGGTCAAGACTGAGAAATCGAGGGTGGAGCAAACGATGAATCGTGGCATGAAGCTTCTTTGGGAGAATACGTTGAGTTATAAACGTTCGATCGATAAACATAATTTCGCCGTTTTACTGGGAACCTCTATGGAACGGTATGATAGTAAAAAGGTAAAGGGAACAGCATTGAATTTACGAGCGGAAGATGATCATAAAGCATGGATCGATTTTACCAATAGTGCCTCTCCCGGCGATCAGCATTCGGAAGGTGGTGCGACAGAGCATCGGATGGCGTCCGTTTTCGGACGATTAAACTATAATTATGACGAAAGGTATATGCTAGAGTTAACCCTTCGTCGGGACGGTTCCTCTAACTTCGGCCGGAATAATCAATATGCTTATTTCCCTTCCGTCTCCGCAGGCTGGACGTTGACTAACGAGCCTTTCATGGAAAATAAACCGGGATGGCTCGACTTTCTGAAAGTGCGCGGGAGCTGGGGCCAGAACGGAAATGAAAAAATCGGATCGTTTGGATATACTACGACAATGACCGGAGGAAATAACTATAGTTTCGGGGCTGGCTCGAACGGTGTCATCCATAGCGGAACAAAACCTACTTCTTTGGCCAATCCTGATTTGCGTTGGGAAACCTCGGAGCAATTGGACTTTGGATTTGATTCCCGCTTCTTTAATAACTCCCTTTCTTTTAGTTTTGATTGGTTCAAGAAAGATACAAAAGACATGTTGATGGAGCGTCCGATACCCCTATATGTGGGAAGTGGCTCGCCTTTGTCGAATGTCGGGACATTGACCAACCAAGGTATCGAGCTTGAAGTCGGTTATAAATTAAGTGTAGATAAAGTGAATCTATCTTTCTTGGCGAATGCTTCTTATGTGAAGAATGAGATCAAGAATCTGGGAAATCAAACAGGATATATCGATAAGGAGAGTTTACCGACTTTAGGTACGGTATCAAGGAACCAAAATGGTTATCCGATCGGTTATTTCTTCGGATATAAGGCGATTGGGGTTTTCCAGACACAAGAGGAGATCGATAACTATATCAGTCCTGCTACCGGTAAGCCTATACAACCGAATGCGGTACCCGGTGATACGAAATTTGAGGATTTGAATGGAGACGGCGTGATCAGCGATGATAACGAGGACCGTACGATGATAGGCAAACCTAATCCGGATTGGATGGTTGGACTTACTGTTGCGGCTGATTGGAATGGCTTTGATTTAAGTGCCTTTTTCCAAGGTTCTTTCGGGGCGGATGTTTTCGATGCGTTACGCCGTTATGAGTTGGCGGCGGTCAATTATACGTCGGATGCTTTGGAAAGATGGACAGGACCGGGCACCTCCAATTCGATGCCAAGGATTGTCTTGGGTGATACGCCTAAGAACTTCCGTCCGTCTACTTTGTTGGTTCACGATGCTTCTTTCTTGCGCTTACGTAATTTACAGGTAGGTTATACGCTGCCGGCCCAGTTGACCCGAAAAGCTTATATACAACGCTTGAGGTTTTATGCGTCGTTCGATAATTTGTTGACTATTACGGGATACAAGGGAATGGATCCGGAAATCGGTTCGACAATGGGTATAGATAAGGGTGTATATCCTCAAGCCCGGGTTTATACATTTGGATTGAATTTGACATTTTAATCATTAAAATTAGTGTTATGAATAAATATATTTATCTGCTAGCCGTTGTATTCGGACTAAGTGGCTGCAATGATTTTTTGGAGTTGTCTCCGACGAATAAGGTTATCGAAACGGATTATTACAAGACACAGGAGGATTTGACCGAGGCATTGGTCGCTGCCTATGACCCGTTGAAATGGAACGCTTATAATGCGTATAGCTCTTATGAACTGGTAAGTAATATCATGTCGGATGATGCGGAGACCGGTGGATCGACGGTATCGGATCAACCGCAGTTGCAGCGAGTGAATGATTTTACCAATTGGGTGACACCGACAAACTTACCCGAGGGTTTATGGGGGCGTTCGTATGAGGGTGTGAACCGTGCGAATATCGTGATAGAGAAATGCCCTCTTCTTCCGGAGGGGACGATGTCGGAGGAGCTTCGTGATCGTTATGTGGCTGAGGCTCATTTCTTGCGTGTATTTTATTATTTCCAGTTGTGGCGTTTCTTTGGATACATACCGTATTACGAGACGAATTTGGGATTGGATGATATAACAACTGTCCCTCAGTTACAGCCGGATGAGGTCTATGCGAAATTAATCGAGGATTTAGATAATAATGTTATTGGGAAGTTACCTAAGATAGTCCCGGCTAATGAGAAAGGACGAGCTACGAATGGTGCCGCTATCGCGATGAAAGCACGTATCGTTTTATATCAGAATGATGATACTAAAATGAAGGAGATCGCCAGCCAATTGAAAGAACTAATTACCGATCCTGCCTATCAATATGATTTGATCCCGGATTATAAAGTTCTTTTTGATGATGAGTATGAATGGTGCAAAGAATCTGTTTTTGAAGTCAATTATACGGAAATCGGGAACTCGAATGATTGGGCAGGCAAGGCTAATCAAGGTAACTCCGATATAATAATGCTAGGAGCCAGAGGTTTGAAAGATCCTAATAATGTATATGTGGAAGGTTGGGGTTTTGCGCCTGTAACAAAAGCATTGAATGATGCGTTTTTACCAAATGATCCTAGAAAGTGGACAACAATCATAGATCATGAGGAGTTTAGAGCGGAAGGCGGGACGGTTAGCTCGGATGTGAATCAATATACAGGATATAGCGTACGCAAATATCATCCTCGTGCGGGGTATTCTTCTACGGTTGGCACGGAAGCGCTGAATTATAAGAACAATTACCGTGTAATTCGTTTCTCCGACGTATTATTGATGGCATCGGAAGCTTTGTTGAGAAGTGGAGGTAGCGTAGGCGAGGCACAGGATTATTATGCGAGAGTCGTTAAACGTGCGATGGGGGATGATTATAAGGTTCCGGCGGTTTCATTGGATAATATCTATAAGGAACGCCGTTATGAGTTTGCGATGGAAGGTATTCGTTATTGGGATTTAGTACGTACGAACCAAGCAAAAGATTTTATCAAAGGCTGGGATGATACAAAGAAATACTTGCCGATTCCTCAGTCGGAGATTGATAAGTCGGATGGCCATTTGGTACAGAATCCTCATTTCTAAGAATTGAGCTGTATTTACATTTGTTCATTTTAGGAGAACCTGATAGCTTTTAATTTGTTGATAATTAGATATGGATGTGTGATCATTTGTCCACATCCATGTTTTTTGTCTTTAAGTAAATAGTTTAAATCGATAAAATATGAGATTAAAATAGAGTAATAACGGTACACGAATACCCATTTGCGACCGCTTACGATCCCGTTCGTTGGCTATTCACTTACGGATCCAAAAAGAAGGACATTTCTTTTTAGATGGGATAAGCTTGTATTCCAGATCTTTTTATGTACATTTGAAGCCACCCAATAGTGGGGTAACTAAAACATGATATGACTATGGAAAAGAAAACAGAAAAAGAGGAGAAGTATATGAAGGAATTACAAGATCGATATATCCGTTTCGACTGGGCCATCAAACGCCTACTCCGGCAAAAAGCGAATTTCGGAGTGCTAGAAGGCTTTCTTACCGTGTTCTTGGGCGAGCAGATCAAGATTGAGGAGATATTGGAGAGTGAGGGATACCAGCAAATGGCCGATGAAAAATTCAATCGGGTGGATATCAAGGCTAAGAACACAAAGGGAGATATCATCCTTATCGAGATCCAGAATACCCGCGAGCTTTATTATTTGGAACGTGTGCTTTATGGCGTGGCGAAGGCCGTCACCGAACATCTTCATTTGGGACAGGACTATTCCGGGGTGAAAAAGGTCTATTCTATCAGTATCCTTTATTTTGATATAGGCGTAGGAACCGATTATCTGTATCACGGGCAGAACCAATTTGTCGGCGTGCATACCCATGATCATTTACAGGTAAATACCAAGGAGAGGGGTGCGATCGTCAAGCGTCTTCCCTCGGAGATCTTTCCGGAGTATATATTGGTCCGGGTGAATGAGTTTGATAAGGTGGCCGTGACCCCCTTGGAGGAATGGGTGCGATACTTGAAAGATGGGATCATAACTTCCGGAACGACAGCCCCTGGCTTGGAAGAGGCACGAGAGAAATTACGCTATTACTCAATGTCTCCCGAGGAACGTTATGCTTATGACGAACATCTGAATGCGATTATGATCCAGAATGACGTGTTGAGCACTGCTAAGTTTGAAGGACGGGAAGAAGGATTAGCAGAAGGATTAGCAGAAGGCAGAGAAGAAGGACTAATAGAAGGTCGAGAAGAAGGCCGTGTGGAAGAACGTCTAGAAACAGCTCGGCGTATGCGGTCTGATGGGCTTTCGATGGAAATGGTCGTGCGTTATACTGGTTTGTCAGAGGAGGAAATAAATAATTTATGACATCCTTGAGGCTTTGCTAGCGGAGTAGGATCGGTTCTTTTAAGTTCTTGGCCTGCTCCTCGGATGATGTTCCAGTATCTCTTTGCGAAGGAATTCCCGGTCGATATGTGTATATATCTCGGTGGTGGTGATTTTCTCATGCCCCAGCATCTCTTGGATAGCGCGTAAGTTGGCGCCTCCTTCCAGCAAGTGGGTGGCGAAAGAATGACGGAAGGTATGGGGACTTACGTTTTTATGGATACCGGCGGCCTCCGTCTGTTGCTTGATGATATGAAATACCATGATACGGGAGAGGGCCGTTCCTCGCCGGCTTAGAAATAAAATATCCTCGAAGCCTTTTTTAACCACGACCGAATTCCGGTCATACAGATAGTTTTTAATTTCCCGCAAAGCAACTTCGGAGATAGGAACAAGCCGTTGTTTGCTTCCTTTACCCTCTACCCGGATGAAACCTTCCTTGGGATATATATCCGAATAACGCAGGCCAGTAAGCTCCGATACGCGCAGTCCACAACTATATAAAACCTCCAGCATCGCACGGTTCCGCTGTCCCTCGGGAAGCGTGAGGTCTATTGTGTCGAGAATGCTATTTATCTCGTTGACGGTTAATACTTCCGGCAGCTTCAATCCGATCTTGGGAGACTCTAACAATTCGGTCGGATCATTTGTTATATAATTGTCAAGCAATAAGAAACGATAGAACGATTTGATACCCGAGATGATGCGTGCTTGCGATCGGGGATGGATACCGATGTCACGTAATTGGGCGATGAACTGTTGCAAGTCGTCGTAGCTGATCTCCTTAACGTCCTTTTTCTCATCCTCTGCGAAACGTAGCAATTTGTCAAGATCTGTCAAATAGGCGTCGATGGAGTTGGCTGAGAGCGATTTTTCTAATCGTAAATAGGTGTTATATCGGTTTATTATATCTTTTCCTTGTCGCATTGTCGGTATGTCGTTATGAATGTGTCAAATAAAATCCTTACCTTTGCCGGATAATTCCGGCCTCAACGGGCGGTACAAAGGTAATAAACTTACAATTAAGAATGAAGAAGATTCAGATCATCAATGGCCCTAATTTGAATCTGTTGGGCAAGCGAGAACCGACAGTATACGGAAATGCCTCGTTCGAGGACTATTTGAGCGAGTTACGTGCCCGCTTTCCTCAGTGTGAGATATCTTATTATCAAAGTAATGTGGAAGGAGAGATAATTAACAAGATCCATGAGGTGGGTTTTGAATATGACGGTATCGTGTTGAACGCCGGCGCTTATACGCATACTTCCATTGCGTTGCACGATGCTATCAAGGCGGTTACTACGCCAGTCGTGGAGGTGCATATCTCGAATGTGCATGCCCGTGAATCGTTTCGTCATGTGTCGATGATATCGGCGGCATGCAGGGGAGTGATTCTTGGGTTTGGGCTGGATTCGTATCGGTTGGCGATCGAATCGTTTATGTGATAGAAGGTTTAGAAGGTTATCAAATAGAATTAATAATTAGGTTATAATAATTTAAGGTATATGTTAAAGCATACGAAGATTGTTGCTACAGTTTCCGACCAGCGCTGCGACGTTGCGTTCGTTGAGGCGTTATATAAAGCGGGAATGAATGTGGTGCGCCTGAATACGGCTCACATGATGGAAGAGGGGTTGACCCGTGTGGTAAATAACGTCCGTACCGTATCCGACCGTATCGGTATCTTGATGGATACGAAGGGGCCGGAAGTACGTACCACGACGACGGTAAACAAGGAACCGATCCCTTTCAAGACTGGAGAGATCGTGAAGGTAATCGGTAATCCCGATCAGGAAACTTCGCATGATTGTATTTGTGTGTCATATAAGAATTTCGTGAACGACTTGGCGATTGGCAGCGACATCCTTATCGATGATGGTGATCTGGAAATGAAGGTTACCGGGAAATCCGGCGATTGTTTGCTTTGCGAGATCCAGAATGACGCTACGCTAGGTAGCCGCAAGAGCGTGAATGTGCCGGGCGTACGTATCAATTTGCCTTCGTTGACTGAGAAAGACCGTAATAATATCCTTTGGGCGATCGATCATGATCTCGATTTTATCGCTCACTCATTTGTTCGCAACAAACAGGACGTATTGGATATCCAACGTATCTTGGACGAGCGTAACAGCCCTATCAAGATTATCGCTAAGATCGAGAATCAAGAGGGTGTAGACAATATCGAGGAGATTTTGGAAGTGGCTTATGGCGTCATGATCGCTCGTGGTGACTTGGGTATCGAGGTTCCGGCCGAGAAGATCCCGGGTATCCAGCGTATGCTGATCCGTAAATGCGTGGAGGTGAAGAAGCCGGTTATCGTGGCTACGCAAATGCTTCATTCCATGATTAATAATCCTCGTCCTACTCGTGCCGAGGTTACGGATATCGCCAACGCTATTTATTATCGTACGGATGCTTTGATGTTAAGCGGTGAGACGGCTTATGGAAAATATCCGATCGAGGCGGTACAGACCATGACGAAAGTGGCTCGTGAAGCTGAGAAGACTAAGCTTTCCGCGAATGATATCCGTGTGCCGATCGAGGGGAATGATTTAGACGTGACTTCTTTCTTGGCGAAACAAGCCGTTAAGTCTTCTTCTAAATTACATGTGAAGGCGATTATCACGGATAGTTATACGGGTCGTACGGCACGTTATCTGGCCGCTTTCCGCGGAACCTCTACTGTGTTCGCTATATGCTATAATCCTCGTGTGATGCGTATGTTGGGTCTTTCTTATGGGGTATGGGCGGTTCATCAGCCGTACAACGACAGTCGTAGGGGATATTTCTATGATGCGTTGAACCAGCTGATCCATAGCGGACGTATCACTCGCAACGATATGGTAGCGTATTTGAGCGGTAGCTTCGGCGAAGGTGGCGGTACCAGCTTTTTGGAGATTAACAACGTAGGAAAGGTGCTGGATGCCGGCACGCAATATCAGTTGCCTACTTTTAAAGAGTAAGAGGAATGTTTACGGGCGAGATTGATGCGTATATTCTTTCTCATATAGATGAAGAAGGGGATTTGCTGTCGGCGTTGAATCGCGACGCCAATGTGAACCTTCTCCGTCCGCGTATGCTATCCGGGCATTTGCAGGGTAGGATATTGAAGATGTTTTGCCGGATGATTCGTCCGAGAAGAGTCTTGGAGATCGGGACTTATACGTCTTATGCCACTTTGTGTATGGCGGAAGGCATGGAAGAGGGGGCGTTGATCCATACGATCGAGATCAATGACGAGATGGAGGATTTTATCATGAAATATCTTTCCCGCTCGCTACATAAGGACAAGATAAAAGTCCATTTTGGGGATGCGATGGAGATTATCCCCCGTTTGGATGAGACGTTCGATATGGTTTTTATCGATGCCGACAAACGCCTGTATTCCGAGTATTATGATTTGGTATTCCCGATGGTCCGTCCGGGCGGCTTGATTCTCGCGGATAATACGCTTTGGGACGGTAAAGTGGTAGAAGAAGTGCATCCTTCCGATAAACAAACGAAGGGAATACTGGTTTTTAATGAAAAGGTTAAGCAAGACGATCGGGTAGAGAAGGTGATCCTCCCTTTACGTGACGGCTTGACGATGATCTGGAAAAAGTAAATAATAAAGCGTATGGAAAGTACTAGATTACAAAAGATCGAACGCCTTCTTCAGAAGGAGTTGAGTGATATATTTCAGAAGCAGACGCAAGGAATGCATGGCGTATTGGTCTCTGTCAGCGTAGTTCGTGTAAGTCCGGATTTAAGTGTGGCGAGAGCTTATTTAAGCATTTTCCCGTCGGATAAATCGCAAGAGCTATTGGAGGCTATACGGAGCAATACGAAAGCGATCCGTTTTGATTTGGGGCAACGTATTCGTTTGCAGGTTCGTAAGATTCCAGAATTGAGCTTCTTTATAGACGATTCATTGGATTATATCGAGAATATCGACAATCTTTTGCATAAGTAATCAGAGGAGCCTTGAATCTTCCGTTCTATATAGCCCGGCGATATCTCTTTTCGAAGAAGTCGCACAATGCCATAAATATCATATCGATGGTATCGGTATGCGGGGTTGTTGTCGCCACGATCGCCTTAGTATGCGCCTTGTCGGTCTATAATGGTTTCAACGATTTGGTCTCTTCTCTCTTCAGCAATTTTGATCCGGAGTTGAAGATCATGCCTCGGAAAGGGAAGGTTTTCGACCCGACCTCGGAAGAGATACGTAAGGTGAGGGAATTGCCCGGCATTGTTTGTTTTAGTGAGGTATTGCAGGACAATGCCTTGGTCCGTTATCGAGATCGTCAGGGTGTAGCTACCTTGAAAGGTGTAGACGAGCAATATGAGAAACTGGCGCAGATCGATAGTATCTTGATCGATGGAAAATTCCTTCTGAATGACGAGGTGGCGAATTACGCGAATATGGGGATCGGATTGGCTTTCTCGCTAGGAATAAACGCAGGCTTTGTCTCTCCGCTGGAGATCTACGCTCCGAAGCGGGAGGAGAAGGTGAACATGGCGAATCCGGCTTCTTCTTTCAATTTGGAATATGCTTATATCGGTGCTGTCTTTCGTACGGACCAACAGGTTTACGATGATTCATATATGATCGTGCCTTTGTCATTGGCCCGTTCTTTATTTAATTATGATAAAGAAGTGACAGCGGTGGAATTGAAGGTGAAAGATAGCGGAGATATCGCTCCGGTAAAGAAAGAGATTCAACGTATCCTAGGTGATCAATATATCGTGCAAGACCGTTTTGAGCAACAAGAGGCTTCTTTCAAGATGATGCAAGTCGAGAAATGGATGACCTTCTTGATCCTTACTTTTATATTGGCGATCGCCTTATTCAACGTGGTGGGTTCTTTATCCATGTTGATGATCGAGAAACAGGAGGATGTGAGTACACTGCGTAATATGGGGGCTGATGACAGTCTGATCCGTCGGATTTTCTTGTTTGAAGGCTGGATGATCTCCGGTTTTGGAGCTTTGATCGGAGTCTTGATCGGGGTTGTACTTTGCTTGCTACAACAAGAGTTTGGCTTTATAAAACTAGGGGAAGCTGCCGGAGCGTTTATTATAGAGGCTTATCCAGTACGTGTAGTCACGGTGGATATAATAACAGTCTTTGTAACGGTATTAACGATAGGCTTTTTGGCTGCGTGGTATCCTGTACGATATCTTGCTAAGAAGTTGAAAATTGAGAATTGAGAATGAATACCGCTTGCCGATAATTCTCAATTCTCAATTCTTAATTAGTTGTATTCTTTTCCGTATTTGATTTTAGCGTCGGCTACGAATTGTTTGATACGTTGTTCGTCATCCTTCTTACAAATCAATAATACGTTTCCAGACTCGGCCACGATGCAATCTTTTAGCCCTTGGATAACGGCTAGACGTTTCGGGTTATTTAATGCGATCACATTGCCGGAGCATTCGTATAGCATTGCCTCGTTATTTTTCAATACTGCGTTCTCATTTTCGTCTTTATTCGCTAGGTCGAACAAAGATCCCCAGCTACCGAGGTCGGCCCAACCGAAATCTACACATAGCATATATACGTTGTGTGCTTTCTCCATGATACCGTAGTCGATGGATATATTTAGGCAATAAGGGAAATTCTCTTGGATGAACGCTTTTTCTTCCGGGGTATTAAATTTATCCTTACCTAGATCGAAACGGCTGCTGATATCCGGGAGATATTTAGAGAACGCTTCCAAGATCGTATTCACGTTCCAGACGAACAAGCCAGAATTCCAGAAGAATTCTCCACTTTCCATAAATACCTTTGCCAACTCGAGGTTCGGTTTTTCAGTAAAGGTCTTCACCTTGGTGAAATCATCTACTACCGTATCACTGCTTTGGATATATCCGTATCCTGTTTCCGGGCGGCTAGGCTTGATGCCCAAGGTGACCAACGCACGGTTTCTCTTCACGAAATCCAACGCCTTTTGAACGTCCCTCAAGAAAACATCCTCTTTTAAGATCAGATGGTCGGAAGGGGCTACGACAATATTGGCTTCCGGATTGCATGCCTTAATATGATAAGCCGCATAAGCGATACAAGGAGCTGTATTGCGACGAGCCGGTTCCAAAAGGATTTGTTCTTCCGCTAATTCCGGCAACTGCTCCTTGATTAAGTCCGCATAAGATTCGTTGGTAACGATGTATATATTTTCAGTAGGGATGATTTTTGCGAAGCGATCAAATGTCATTTGCAGTAAAGACCGTCCGCTCCCAAAAAAATCAAGGAATTGCTTTGGGTAACTTTCTCTACTGAAAGGCCAGAAACGGCTACCGATTCCGCCTCCCATGATGACGCAATAATTATCTTTCATGATATTGGCTGTTATTATGATTATACGTTTACAAATGTAACGAAATAATCTTTCTATGCGAAACAATCCCGTACATATTCCCACTGTGAAAAAAATATTTGAAAATTTTCACCCAAACGCTTGCGGGTTTAAAAAAAAGCTGTACCTTTGCAACGCATTTGAGAAACAAACCTACTGCTAAAGCTAAAAGGTTAATCAAAAATGCCCAGATGGCGGAATTGGTAGACGCGCTGGTCTCAAACACCAGTGGATTCACTTCCATGCCGGTTCGATCCCGGCTCTGGGTACTAATAAACCCTGATAATCGACTGATTATCAGGGTTTTTCCTTTCTGTAAGGCGTACTAAATGTGTACTGAGCGACAAAAACAAGAATAGAGTGTACTTTTGTGGTTTTCATCCTTTCATCTTTATGATTTCTTAACTCTTATGCATTCTTTTCTGTCTTATTATTGCTGATGTTTTCTCGGAAAATGCGATTTCCACCTTATATTTGTATC